>NZ_JBRREI010000029.1:0-60507 GCF_056760195.1 Stenotrophomonas sp. STEN020 | reverse complement strand
TTATTGTGGGTTGTTGGGGCTGGTTTGGTCTCATAGCTAATGCAAACGGTTGTAAACCCGGTGTTGGCGTACCCCGGGGGCCATGGGGCGCCGGGGGTTAAAACACCGGGCCAATTATGGCCCCCCCCCCCCCCCTGCATCAAGCCTGTGCAGCAAATTCCGGGCGGGTCAGGTTGTCCGCTTCGCCGTCGGTGCACAGCACCTCGTCCTCGATGCGAACGCCACCATAAGGACGGAAGAAATCCACGCGATCCCAGTTGATGCTGGCCGCGTTGCCGGCCTTCTTCACTTCGTCCAGCAACATGTCGATGAAGTACAGGCCCGGCTCGATGGTCACCACCATGCCCGGCTCCAGTACGCGGGTCATGCGCAGGTAGGGATGGCCGGCCGGACGCTCTACGCGGCCGCCGTCTTCGCCGGCCGCAAAGCCAGCCACGTCATGCACCTGTGCGCCGATCAGATGGCCAATGCCATGCGGGAAGAATGCTGCGCTCACACCCGTCGCCAAGGCGGCTTCCGGCGAAACCGTGATCACGCCGAAATCCTTGAGGATGCCCATCAACGACAGGTGTGCATCGATGTGCAGTTGCTTGTAGTCGAAGCCGGCGCGTACTGCCGCGCACATCTTCAGCTGCGCAGCATCGACCGCATCAATGAAAGACTGGAACTCGTCGTGGCCGGCCGCTGCATAAGTGCGGGTGATGTCGCTGGCGTAGCCATACGCCGAAGCGCCAGCATCGATCAGGAAGCTGCGCAGCGGCTGCGGTGCCTGCTTGCCCAGATCGGTGTAATGCAGCACGGCAGCATGTTCGTTGAGGCCGATGATGTTGCCGTAGGGCAGCTCGTTGGCGTCCTGGCCGACGGCGCTGCAATAGGCCATGTGGATGTCGAACTCGCTGGCACCGGAACGGAACGCTGCTTCGGCTGCGCGGTGGCCGCGCACCGCCAGTACCTGTGCCTGGCGCATCAGCGCGATCTCGTACGGCGTCTTGTAGCCGCGGTGCCATTCCAGGTAATTGATCACCGCCGCCGGGTTGTTCGGGGCAAAACCGCCCAGCGCGCTCTGCGCTTCGCCGAGGATGGCGCAGCGGCTCGGATCGGCGGGAAGCAGGGCCAGCGCTTCGTCCGGCTTGCGGATGATGTGGATGTCGAAATGCTCCACCCACCAGCCGCTCGGAGCACCCGGCACCACGTGCCAGTAATCGAAGGGCTGGTAGAACACCAACGTCGGGCGCTTGCCTGGGGTGTGGATCAGCCAGCTGTAAGGCAGCTTGGTCAGCGGCAACCAGGTCTTGAACTGCGGATTGACCGCATACGGGTAATCGCGGTCGTCGAACACCTGGTAGTGCTGGGTGCCGCTGGGAACCACCAGGTGATCAAAACCACCACGCGCCAGCGCCGCGTCGGCGCGGCGGATCATTTCGCCGAGGTGGTGGGCGTACAGGCTGCCTGGATCTTGCTGGTTCATCGCGGTGGCTCGCTGGGACATGCGGAATGCAGGCCCCAATTTTGCCGCAATCAGCCGGTTGCTGCTGTGCCGTTTTCGGCACTCAGGCTGCGGGGATGCTGCCTTCGATCCACCGCGCCAGACGCTCGCGATGGGTTTTATCCAGGGTCAGGAAGCGGAAGCCGGCCCATGACTGCTCGGGTGCGTGGGTGGGCTCGCACCACAATAGATGTACGCCAACGTCGATCTGCAGGTGGCCGCCGCGGCCATCGGGGATCGGGAACTGCAACTGATACAGGGCGTCCTCGTGCATAGGCACGGAGGTGATCAACAGCATGCCGGTTTCGGATACGTTGCCGAGTCGGCCGATCTGGGTGCCGGTCATCTGGTCGCGTACCTGCACCAGTTCGGGTACCTGCAGGCGTGGTGCACGCCGGGTATTGGTGATCATGCGGACTCCCCGCTATTGGAGGCTTGACCGGCGATCGAGCGCAGGGCGCGCACGGTGGCCTGCCAGGCGCGGTCGATCAGACGGCCCTTGTCTTCGGTGACGATGCGTAGCTGGCCCTTGGCCATCAGCCGCGACATCGCGTCGAGTGAGTTTTCCGAGACCTTCTGGCCACGCTGATTCACGAACAAGGCGTTGCCGGTGATCAGGCTGTACCAGGACAGGCGCTGGCGACGGTTGTCGCCTTGCTGGTTGACGGTGAATTCGAACCAGGTACCGAACGGCAGGGTGCGCAGCTGGCGGTAATGCGCTTCCTCCTCCTCGGTACGGGTAGGCTCGACTTTCTTGCGCCGCTCTTCTTCCTCCGGCTCGCCAGCCTCGCCCAGGCGGCTGCGCGCCTTGAGTTTGGCGGTCAGCTCGGTGCGCGAGGTGATCTCATCCTCACCGCCGGGCGTGGACAGCCGGCGCGAGATGGCTGCAGCTTCATCCTGGTGGTAACCCACCTGCAGCAATGATTGCTCGATCTCCTCGCCGAAGCTGACATCGGCCGCGCCACCGGGCGGTAGGCCGGTGATCTCGCTGATGCGGCGGGTGGCCTGCTCGCGTTGTTGCCACTCCTCCGAGCCCTCGCCCTGGCGCAGCAGGGTGAGGGTAAGCACGTCGGCCCATGCCTTGCGCAGCAGGGTCTGCACGAACTTGGGTGGCTCGGTGGTCTGGCACAGATCATCGATGGTGCTGTTGGCCAGCTGTTTGGCCGCCTCCAGTCGTTCCTTGCCGCGCGCGGCGTCGATCTGCCGGCGCTCGGCCATCTCCGCGCGGCGGGCCGCCGAGCGCAGATGACCCTGGATGATGTCGTTGGCTTCGACGAAGACGGACTCGTCGCCCTGGTAGTCGTTGACGACCTTGTTGACCGCGTCCTTGAGCTTGAGCAGCAAGAGCGGGTCGCTGTCTTCATCACTGAGCCAGACCGCGCCGGATTCGGCGACGGCATTGAGCAGTTCGCGTGCCGGGTGCTGGTCACGCAGGAAGAACTCCTGATCGCTGATGGCGGCGCGGGCCAGCGGTACCTGCAGGCGTCGCAGCAGATCGGCGGCTGGGCCTTCGCTGCGTACCTCGCGCTGCAGCTCGGTGTAGAGCATGCCCAGCAGGTCCATGGTGTCGCCGTCCTGCACCGACAGCGTCGCGGCAGGGCCGTGCTCGGCTTTGACCTGCGCCATCATCGCGTTGCGGATGTCGGCCATGCTGTGGCGGCTACCGGAAGACGAAGCGGCTGTCTGCAGCTTGCCCAGTACGTCCATCGCAGTCTGGGTGGAGACGGGCTGGGCAGGAACGCCTGCACTGTTGGCGTTGGCGGCAGTGAATGCAGTTGTGCCGGCAGCTGCTGTTGAACCTGTGGCGCCGTGCTGTGCCTGTGCTTGCAGTGCGGCAAAGTCGGGCATGCCACCAGTACCGGCGGATGCGCCTACGGCACGGCCGGCAGCTGTATCGCCAGTATTGCCTCCGCCTGCACCTGCACCTGCACTCAACGTAAGTGCGTGGCGGGCGGCATCAAGCAGGCTGTGCAGGCTTTCCATCGGCGGCATTGCGCCGCTACTGGCGGGCATCTGCATCGGTGCGGCGCTGGCCTGGGGAGGCGCTACTGCTGGGCTGCTCAGCAGTTCATTGGAAATATTGGCCCACGATGCAGCCGGAGCCTGGCCTTGCCAGCTGGTCAGCGGGGTTGGGCCGCTGCTGCGAGGCCCGCTGCCGCCAGCATCGACCTGCCCGCCGGCAGCACCCGCGCCGCGTGGTGCAGAGGGGCGGGGGAGATGCGGGCGATACACCAGCCCTGGAAGCACGCCTTCGCGTTCCAGCAGGATGTTCAGGCGATCGACCAGTTCGGCATGACGCGTCATTGCCATGCGTTCGAATACCTGGAACAGCACCAGTTGGGTATCAAGGTTGAGCTGCATCTGCTCGCCGGCGTCGCGCACGGCCCGGCATTGCGCGTAGGGGCCGACCGGCAGGCGCTCGGGATCAAATGCTGGTTGTGCGGCCAGTACTGCAAAGCGCTGCCCCAGCAACAATAGTGGGCTGGGAGCGCGGAATGCCTCGCGTCGTGCCATTTCGTGCAGCACGATATCGCGGTCGATGTCGGTGTCCTCGACCAGCGTCATCGACTTGAATGTCGCCGCGTGTGCTTCCTGGTCTGGTCTGGGCGGATCCTTGAAGCTCGCCACTTGCGAGGCAAGTGCATCAAGAAACAGATCAGGGAACTGTTCCATGTGCTCGCGCAGTACCCGCAGCTGGGCATAGATGTCGGACTGAATCTGGCTGTTGTGGGCCAACTCCGCGCGTTTGAACATGGCGCGTTCCAGCTCGATGGCGGTCAGCTGCAGCGGCGTGCGCAGGACTTCATCGGTGGCCAGGAAGATACTTTCCAATAAGTGACGTACGCGGGCAGATACCGGCGCAGTGGCGATCCTTGCCATGGATTGGCTGGATGAGCGTGGTGCGGTGCCTGACATCCTGTGTTCCTTCCCCCTGAATGGGCGTTTTCTATCATTTATGTGATGTAACGGCCACTTTTTGCGGGTCTTACGTCAGGAACAACTCCACCACATCGTTGGTGAAGCGGCGACCAAGCTCAGTCGGGGTCCAGTATTCCCCGTCATGGGTGAGCCAGCCACGCTCCACCGCCATTGTCAGAGAGGGTAGAAGCACGCTTCGTGCCAAACCGGTGCGCGACTCGAAATCGCGCAGGCTGAAGCCCTCGTGCAGGCGCAGCAGGTTGAGCATGTACTCGAACGGCAGCCGTTCCGGGCTGATCACGTCATCGCCGCCGATGCTGGCCAGACTGCCGGCAGTGTCCATGAAGGTCTGCGGGTGCTTGTGCTTCCAGCGCCGCAGCACGTGCTGCTCGGCGCCGGAGCTGATCTTGCCGTGGGCGCCAGCGCCAATGCCCAGGTAATCACCAAAGCGCCAATAGTTGAGGTTGTGCTGGCATTGCCAGCCGTCGCGGGCGTAGGCACTGACCTCGTACTGGCCATAGCCGCGTTCGGCCAGCAGGGCCTGGCAGTGTTCCTGGATGTCCCAGGCGCTGTCTTCGTCAGGAATGCCTTGCGGCGGCCGGGCGAAGAACACCGTATTCGGCTCCAGCGTCAGCTGGTAGTGCGAGATATGGGTGGGATCGAGGGCGAAGGCGCGCTCGAGGTCGTACTCGGCCTGGGCCAGGGTCTGCTGCGGCAGCGCATACATCAGGTCGATGTTGAAATTCTTGTAGCCGGCGTCCTGCGCCAGTTTGACCGCGCGCTCGGCTTCGTTGCTGTCGTGGATGCGGCCCAGGCGCTTTAGCGCTTCGTCGTTGAAGGTCTGGATGCCGAAGCTGATGCGGTTCACGCCGGCGGCGCGGTAGCGATCGAAGCGGCCGTGTTCGGCTGTGCCCGGGTTGGTCTCCAGGGTGACCTCCAGATTCGGCGCAAAGCGCAGCCGCGCGCTGGCTGCCTGCAGGAAGCGGTCGATCGCCTCCGGTGGGAACAGGCTGGGCGTGCCGCCACCGAAAAACACGCTGCTGACCACGCGCCCCCACACCAGCGGCAGGTCCTGGTCCAGGTCGCGGATCAAGGCATCGATATAGGCATCGAACGGCAACTCGCCCTTGCCGGCATGCGAGTTGAAATCGCAGTACGGGCATTTGCGCACACACCACGGCAGGTGTACGTACAGCGCCAGCGGCGGTGGCACCAGCTGCACACCTGTCGGTACATCGCAGCCGCAGGCGTCATCGTGGGTGTGGAGGTGGGAGTGCGTGTTCATCAGCGAGGTATCTCAGCGTGCCAGTTGCGCGGACAACTGCTGGACCAACAACTGCAGTGCCTTGGCGCGATGACTGCGGCCGTTCTTCTGCGCCGGTTCCATCTGCGCGGCGGTCAGGCCGAGTTCCTCATCCAGGAACACCGGGTTGTAGCCGAAGCCATTGCTGCCGCGCAGTTCGTCGATGATGCGGCCTTCCCAGCTGCCTTCGCAGATCAGCGGCTGCGGATCATTGGCATGGCGCAGCAGCACGATCACTGCGTAGAAGCGCGCCGTGCGGCGTTCGGCCGGCACATCGCGCAGCGCATCAAGCAGTTTGGCGTTGTTGGCAGCATCGTCGGTAGGGCTGCCGGCATAGCGCGCGCTGTACAGGCCGGGCGCACCGTCCAGTGCATCGACGATCAGGCCGGAGTCATCGGCCAGCGCCGGCAAGCCGGTCACCGTGCAGGCGTGGCGGGCCTTGATCAGCGCGTTCTCGACGAAGGTCAGGCCGGTTTCCGGCACATCGTCCACGCCCAGTTCGCGCTGCGGCACGATCTGCAGCGGCAGGTCGGCCAGAATGGCCTGCAGTTCTTTCAGCTTGCCGGCGTTGCCGCTGGCCAGTACCAGTTTCATTGCTTGGGCTCCAACAAGTCCCAGGTGTTGCCGTACAGGTCGCGGAACACCGCGACCGTGGCATAGGGTTCATCGCGCGGGGCTTCGAGGAATTCCACGCCCTGCGCGAGCATTGCCGCGTGGTCGCGATGGAAGTCGTCGGTGTGCAGGAAGAAGCCAACGCGGCCACCGGTCTGGTTGCCGATGCGGCTGCGCTGCTCCTCGTCGCTGGCACGCGCCAACAGCAGCGCGGCGGCGCTGCCATCGGTGGGGCCGACGACCACCCAGCGCTTGCGGCCCTGGTCCAGGTCCTCGAGCAGCTGGAAGCCGAGCTTGCCGGTGTACCAGGCGATGGCTTCGTCGTAGTCGGCGACGACGAGGGTGACCAGGGCAAGGCGCCGGTTCATGCCTGCGCCAATGCCGCCTGCTGGGCGTCGAACAGCTCGCGGATGCCCTTTTCGGCGAGCACCAGCAGCGCGTCCAGTTCATCGCGGCGGAAGGCGTGGCCTTCGGCCGTGCCCTGCAGCTCGATGAAGCCGCCGCCGTCATTCATGACGATGTTCATGTCGGTATCGCAGTCGCTGTCTTCGGGGTAGTCCAGGTCCAGCACCGGCTGGCCCTTGTAGACGCCGACCGAGACGGCGGCCACGGCACCGAACAGCGGGTTGCGCTTGATCTCGCCGCGCTTCATCAGTAGGTTCACCGCGTCCACCAAGGCAACATAAGCGCCGGTGATGGCGGCGGTGCGGGTGCCACCGTCGGCCTGCAGCACGTCGCAGTCCAGGGTGATGGTGCGTTCGCCCAGCGCGTTGCGGTCGATGCATGCGCGCAGGGTGCGGCCGATCAGGCGCTGGATTTCCAGGGTGCGACCGCCTTGCTTGCCGCGCGCGGCTTCACGGTCGGAGCGAGTGTGGGTGGAGCGCGGCAACATGCCGTATTCGGCCGTGACCCAGCCTTCGCCCTTGCCACGCAGGAAGCCGGGGACCCGGTTCTCGACGCTGGCGGTGCACAGCACGCGGGTGTCGCCAAAGCTCACCAGCACCGAGCCTTCGGCATGGCGGGTGAAGGAACGCTCGATGGTGACGGTGCGCATCTGGTCGGCCTGGCGGCCGCTGGGACGGGAAAAGGTCATGGGGGATCCGGTTAGTACGAGGTGAACTGGCGGGCGTCTGGGTGGTTGAGGCACCAGCGTCCAGAGGTGGCTAGGGTACCATTCGCCCTTTGAAACACATCGGAAAGCACATGATTCGGAGCATGACCGCCTATGCCGGCGGCGAACGCATCACCGCGTGGGGCACCCTGGGCTGCGAACTGCGCTCGGTGAACCACCGGTTCCTGGAAGTTGGCGTGCGTCTGCCCGAGGACCTGCGTGCGCTGGAACCGCAGCTGCGCGAGCGTATTGCCGGCCGGGTCAGCCGCGGCAAGCTCGACCTGGTGATGCGCCTGCGCGCACCGGAAACCGCCACTTCGCTGGCAGTCAATGAAGTATTGGTCGATCAGCTGGCTGAATTGGCACAGCGCCTGCACAGCCGTTTCCCCGGGATGCAGGTGGGTTTCACCGATCTGCTGCAGCACCCCGGTGTGCTGCGTGCCGAGGCGACCGACAGTGCTGCGCTGCATGCCGAAGCATTGGCTCTGCTGGAAGAGACCGTAACCAGCTTCGTGCAGGCGCGTGAGCGTGAAGGCGACAAGCTGGCCACCGCCATCAGCGAACGTGTCGATTCGGTCGAGCGCATTGCCGGCGAAGTGCGCGAGCTGATCCCGACCATCCGCGAAGGGCAGCGGGTCAAGCTGGCCGCGCGTCTGGCTGACCTGCCGCACCCGGTTGACCCGGGCCGCGCAGAGCAGGAGCTGGTGATGTGGCTGCAGAAGCTCGACGTGGATGAAGAGCTGGACCGCCTGGACAGCCATATTTCGGAAATCCGCCGCGTGCTGCGCCAGCGCGAGCCGGTGGGCCGCCGCCTGGACTTCTTGCTGCAGGAGTTCAACCGCGAAGCCAACACCCTGGGCTCCAAGTCGGTGGATGCACGCACCTCCAACGCCGCTGTCGAGCTGAAAGTGCTGATCGACCAGATCCGCGAGCAGGTCCAGAACATCGAGTAAAGGGTAGTGCCGAGCCATGCTCGGCAAGGATCAAACGTAGTGCCGAGCCATGCTCGGCAAAGCCATCCCAGGTACCAGGCATGCTCGGCAGAGGCCTTATCGGTAATGCCCTGCCGAGCATGGCTCGGCTCTACAGGTGGTGCTCCAGCCGAGCATGGCTCGGCACTACAGGTGGAGCTCCAGCCGAGCATGGCTCGGCTCTACAGGTGTAGCCGCTCCCCGTGGCAAACGGGGGCCATCAACCCCCGATCCTGCACAGACCGGCCCACGCCGGTACAATGCCGGGCCATTCCGACGTTGGCCCACCGCATGCGTGGCACCCTCTATATCGTCGCTGCCCCATCCGGGGCCGGCAAAAGCAGCATCGTCAACGCCACTTTGGCGCGTGACCCGCACATTTCGCTGTCGATCTCCTTCACCTCGCGGGCGATGCGCCCGGGCGAAGAGAACGGCAAGCACTACCACTTCGTCTCCGCCGCCGAGTTCGAGCAGATGATCGCCGCCGGTGATTTCTTCGAACACGCGCTGGTGCATGGCGACTGGAAGGGTACAGCCCGGCAGTCGGTGGAGCCGCAGCTGGCTTCCGGCAAGGACGTGTTGCTGGAAATCGACTGGCAGGGCGCACGTCAGGTACGTGAGAAGGTGCCGGGTGCGGTCAGTGTGTTCATTCTGCCGCCGTCGCGACAGGCGCTGGACGAGCGCATGCGCAAGCGTGGCCAGGACAGCGAGGCGGTAATGGCCCAGCGCCTGGCTGCCGCGCGCGAGGAAATGCTGCACTACGACGAGTTCGACTACGTCATCATCAACGAGGATTTCGACACCGCCGTCGGCGAAATGTGCTCGATCTTCGCCGCCAGCCGGCTGCGCTGCGAACCCCAGCAGCGACGCCACGGCGAGCTGATCGCCTCGCTGCTGGCCCCTGAAAACTGAGCAAGTGGTTGATCCGCAAGGGGCTGTTCAGGCCTTGACTTGATTCCAGGGCCGGTCTGCCCCTACAATCCGTCCCCTTTCCCTCATTCGATCGAGCGGCCGTTGCAGGTCGCCGGGAGCCCGCATGGCCCGCATTACCGTAGAAGATTGCCTGGAAGTCGTTAACAACCGTTTTGAGCTGGTCATGATGGCGTCCAAGCGCGCCCGTCAGCTGGCCAATGGTGTCCAGGCGACGATCGACAACAGCGAGAGCGAGGACAAGCCGACCGTGTTGGCGCTGCGCGAAATCGCTGCCCGTCGCATCGACAACGAGCTGATCGAGGAAGTCGAGAAGTCCGAGCGCGAGCGCATCGAGCGTGAAGCACTGGAATGGGCAGCCGCTGAAGTGGTCGCCGATGAAGACATGTCCAAGAACGACGATTGATTGTTGCTTCGGCATTGATTGATGTTGTCTGCAAACAGCCCGCCAAAAGCGGGCTGTTTGCGTTGTAGGAATTGCCGTGGAACGTCCGCTGGCATAGTCTGCTGACATGAACCCAGGCCCTTCCGCCCAGGTAGCCACGCCCGCGGGCGGGGTGGTACCTGATTACGTACTGCAACTCGAACGCGCAGCCAGCTATCTCCCTGCCGAGCAGCTGCCGCTGTTGCGTCGTGCCTGGGAAGTCGGGGCGGCCGCGCATGCCGGCCAGACCCGTAAATCTGGCGAGCCCTACATCACCCATCCGGTGGCGGTGGCGCGCATCCTGGCTGAGCTCGGCCTGGATGTTGAAACGCTGATCGCGGCGATCCTGCACGACACCATCGAGGACACCCCGCTCACCGGCGAGGAACTGGCCGCCGAATTCGGCCAGGCCGTGGCCGATCTGGTCGAGGGCGTCACCAAGCTGGACAAGCTCAAGTTCCGCGACCGCCAGGAAGCGGCGGCGGAGAGCTTCCGTAAGATGCTGCTGGCGATGTCGCGCGACCTGCGCGTGATCATGATCAAGCTGGCCGACCGCCTGCACAACATGCGCACGCTGGGCGCGCAGAGTGCTGAAGCACGGCGCCGCATCGCCACCGAAACACTGGATATCTACGCGCCCATTGCCCAGCGCCTGGGCATGAACCTGATCAAGTCCGAGCTGCAGAACCTCGGCTTCCGCGCGTTGTATCCGTGGCGCCACGCTATCATCGAAAAACATATCCGCAGCCAGCCGGTGGTGCGTCGTGAGTCGATGGCGCAGGTGGAAGTACAGCTGTCGCAGCGGCTGGCGCGCGAAGGGCTGGAACACCGCCTGATCAGCCGCATCAAGACGCCCTGGAGCATCTACACCAAGATGCGCGAGGAGAACAAAAGCTTCGACCAGGTGATGGATGTGTTCGGCTTCCGCCTGGTGATGCGCAACGTGCCCAACTGTTACCACGCACTGGGCGGCGTGCATGCCGCGTTCAAACCGCTGGACGGGCGCTTCCGCGATTTCATCGCCATCCCCAAGGCCAACGGTTACCAGTCGCTGCACACGGTGCTGTTCGGGCCGTACGGCTCGCCGATCGAGGTACAGATACGCACCGAGGAAATGGACCTGATCGCCGAACGCGGTGTGGCCGCGCACTGGACCTACAAGTTCGGTGGCGACGGCCCCAACAGCGCGCAGAGCAGGGCGCATGCGTGGATCGTGGAGCTGATCGATTCGCAGCGCACCGCAGGTTCGTCGCTGGAGTTCCTGGACAACGTCAAGGTCGACCTGTTCCCGGACGAGGTCTACCTGTTCACCCCCAAAGGCAAGATCCTGGCGCTGCCGCGCAATTCCACCGCGCTGGATTTCGCCTATGCCGTGCACACCGACGTGGGCAACCGCGCGGTGGCCTCGCGCGTGGACAAGAAGCTGGTGCCGCTGCGCACGCGTCTTGTCAGTGGGCAGACGGTGGAGATCATCACCGCGCGCTCGGCCTCGCCCAAGCCGCAGTGGCTGGAATTCGTGGTCAGCAGCAAGGCGCGTACCGCGATCCGCCACCAGCTCAAGCAGCTGGAGCACGAGGACGCCGTGCAGCTCGGCCACAGCATGCTCGACCGCGCGCTGGAAGCGATGGACAGCTCGATCGAGCGCTTGCCGAAGGGGCGTTTGGACGCCTTCCTCAACGAACACCGCTACCCGCGCCTGGAGGCCTTCCTGGCTGATGTGGCGTTGGGCAACTGGATGCCGACCCAGGCTGCACAAGCACTGATGTCGTATGCCGAACTGCGTGCCAGCGGCGTCACTCATCGTGCCCAGGAAAAGATCCTGATCAACGGCAGCGAGCGCGGCGTGGTCAGCTTCGCCAACTGTTGTCAGCCGATTCCGGGCGACGACATCATGGGTTACCACACCGCCGGCAAGGGCATCGTCGTGCATCGACTGGACTGCCCGAACCTGGCCGAGCTGCGCAAGACGCCGGATCGCTGGGTGCCGATTGGCTGGGATACCAGCGTGGTCGGTGACTACGACACCGCACTGGTGGTCGAGGTGGAAAATGGCACCGGCGTACTGGCGCAGCTGGCCGCCGCCATCGCCCACAGCCATTCCAACATCGAGCGGGTGGATTACCTGGACCGCGATTTCAACGCAGCGGTGCTGTGCTTCAACATCCAGGTCCGCGACCGTAAGCATCTGGCCGAAGTAATGCGTCGCCTGCGCCGCCTGCAGGTAGTGCAGTCCGTCCGCCGCCAATAGGTAGTGCCGAGCCATGCTCGGCAAGGGGCCTTACCAACACAGCAGGGGCACCTGTGGGAGCGGCGTAAGCCGCGAAGCTTGCACCGCTTGAATTACGGCGCTGTCCGCAATCTGCTGGATCATCAGCTTCGCGGCTTATGCCGCTCCCACAAGACGATGTCGGGTTTACCGGTAACACCCCAGCCGAGCATGGCTCGGCTCTACCTGTATTCAGCTATCCACAAAGACTGTGTCCTGCTGCATACACAAGCTGTGGATAAGGCCGCGAAGCCCTTGTGCCACGGCCATCTGCAAAACATGGTGATATTTTGTCCACGAGCTGTGGGCAACCCGCTGTAGTGCCGAGCCATGCTCGGCAGGGGCATTACCGGCAATCTTCAGGTTTTGTAGGAGCGGCGTAAGCCGCGAAGCTGGCAGCACTGAAGCTACCGACATGCCCGCAATATGATTGATTTCTAGCTTCGCTGCTCACGCCGCTCCCATAAGCGGACAGGTCAGCGGTGAAGCCCCAGCCGAGCATGGCTCGGCTCTACCTATCCACACAGACTGTGTCCTGCTGCATACACAAGCTGTGGATAAGGCTTCGCAGCCCTTGCGCTGCGGGCCTCTGCAAAACATGGTGATATTTTGTCCATCACTTGTGGACAGGTAGGGGTGAGCCTGTAGCGCGTTCTGCGTACCATGGCCGGGATCTCAACAAGGCTGTACCCCCATGACGACGTTCCCGGAAGACATCTATACCGAACCCACCGCCGATACCAATACGCTGGCCAACCTCGGGCCGCTGGCGCCAATGGCCGGCATCTGGATCGGCGAGCGCGGCATGGACGTCAATCCCAAGGCCGATGGCCCCGAGCGGCAGGCCTATATCGAACACGTTGAACTGCAGCCGATCGACGCGCAGCCGAACGGGCCGCAGTTGTTCTATGGGCTGCGTTACCACACGCGCATCCACAAGCCCGGTGAAGTGGAGACCTTCCACGATCAGGTCGGCTACTGGCTGTGGGAGCCGGCGACCGGCACGGTGATCCAGACGCTGACCATTCCGCGCGGGCAGACCGCGATGGCGGTGGGGAAGGCGGCGCCCGATGCTAAGCGCTTCCGCCTGCGTGCCGAGCGCGGCTCGACGACCAATGGAATCAGCTCCAACCCATTCCTGGAGCACGCGTTCCGCACCGACAGCTACGAGATCGAGGTCACCATCAATGACGACGGCAGCTGGTCGTACGAGCAGGAAACGGTGCTGATCATTCCGGATCGGACCGAGCCCTTCGCGCATACGGATCGCAACACGCTGCGCCGGATCGGCGAGCCAACCCCCAATCCGACCGCACAGGCCGAAGCGGCCGCGTAGTGCCGAGCCATGCTCGGCAGGGGCTTTACCGACAAAGCAGGCCACTTGTGGGAGCGGCGTCAGCCGCGAAGCTGACATCGCCCGAATCATGGAGCCGCCTGCAATCTGCCGGATCATCTGCTTCGCGGCTGACGCCGCTCCTACAAGTGCAGCATGGAGCGCTATCCACACAGACTGTGTCCTGCTGCATACACAAGTTGTGGATAAGGCCGCGCAGCCCTTGCGCTGCGGACCTCTGCAAAACATGGTGATATTTTGTCCACGGGCTGTGGATGACGCGAATGTAGTGCCGAGCCATGCTCGGCAGGGGCTTTGCCGACAGAGCGCCGTAGGAGCGGCGTCAGCCGCGAAGCTGGCGTCGCTGGAATCACCGGCTTGCCCGCAGTCTGCGGGACCATCAGCTTCGCGGCTGACGCCGCTCCTACACAGCTGCGTTTTGTTTGCCGGCCACGCTATCCACACAGGCTGTGCCCTGTGGTGCCTACAAGCTGTGGATAAACCTCGGCAGGCCTTGTGCCGCAGTGCTTTCAATCTGGTGGTGATATTTTGACCAAGGCCCGGCCAGCCCGGTCAGCTGCCCGCCAAGCTGGCGACGCTACAATGGTCCACCTTTTCCAGACTGGAGCTGTCCATGTCCCGCCAGATCATCAACACCGCCAACGCCCCGGCCGCCATCGGCCCGTACTCGCAGGCCGTGCGCGCCGGCAACACCGTGTATTTCTCCGGCCAGATTCCGCTGGACCCGGCGACCGGTGAAATCGTCTCTGGCGACGTCACCGCGCAGGCCCGTCGCGCCTTCGACAACCTCAAGGCCGTGGCCGAGGAAGCCGGTGGTTCGCTGGACAAGATGGTGCGCCTTGGCCTGTACCTGACCGACCTGGGCGAGTTCGCCAAGGTCAATGCGGTCATGCAGGAGTACTTCCAGGCCCCGTTCCCGGCCCGTTCGACCATCGAAGTGTCGGGCCTGCCGAAGGGCGCCGCGTTCGAAGTCGACGCGATCATGATCATCGACTGATCTATCGCAGCGTATATGTGTGATTGCAGATGCCCGGCCAACGCCGGGCATCTGCGTTTCAGCCAGGATGCTGGCGGGTTTCGCTGGGGGTGTGGCCGGTCCAGCGCTTAAACGCGCGGCGGAACTCGCGCGCGTCGTTGAAACCCAGTTGGTTGCCGACCGCGGCAATGCTCAGCTCCGGGTTCTGCAGCAGCTCCAGTGCCAGTTCTGCGCGCAGCCGGTCATGCACCTCACTGAAACTGGTTTCCTCATCGGCCAGCTGCCGACGCAGGGTGCGCTCGCTGGAGTGCAGCGCTTGCGCCACATCGCTCATCTGCGGGTTGTCGCGCAGGCGGGTGCGCAGCAGGCGTTCCAGCACAGCGGTGGTCTCACCGCGCATCGCCTGCGTGGCCAGTTGCGCGCGGCATAGCGACAAGGCCTGTTGCGAGGTCACCGGGTTGTAGCTGGCAAAAGGCAGTTGCATCCAGCGCCGCTCGACCACGATGGCGTTGCGCGGCTGATTGAAGTTGGGTTCGCAGCGGAACACCGCGCGGTACGCATCCAGTTTGGCCGGGGCTGGGTAGCTCAGTTCCAGCCGCACCGGGCTGAAAGCATCGCCGGCCAGTTCACGCCCCAGCATCAGGATGCTGGAAAACATTTCCTCGCACAGGAAGGGCAGCAGGTCATGCGCCTGCTCCGGTGCGGTGGCGATGATGGACAGGGTCTCCGGCTTGCTGTCGTCCAGCACCAGGTCCATCAAGGGGCCGAGGTTGCGCTGGTAGTCCAGACCGATCTTCACTGCGTCGCCAAAGGTACGCGCGGTCTTCATCGCCAGCCCGAGCAGGCCGAAGTTGCCACCGTTCTGGGCGCCGCCCATGGCTAGCCCGGCGGCATCGATGGGGAGCGTAGGAAGGGCACGGCGGATCACCTCGTATGCCTGCCGATAGGAAATGCGGGTGCGCGGATCGTTGAGCTGCTCGCTGCTCAGGTGCAAGCCGGCCAGCCAGTTTTCAGTGTCCACGCCCAGTTCGCTACCCAGCAGCAGCAAGCCACTGAGCATGTTGGTTGGCACGTTGGCGATGGCCAAACGGTCGCTGCCCGGATTCCTGCGATGCATTCAAGCCCCTCCAGCTTGTCCGCTTTGCCCCCCCAAGTATGCCGTTCTTGCCCTTCGCGTGAACACTGCCTGAAGGCCAGACTGCGCCCAACATCTGCCACCGTATGGGAGCACGTCATGCAGCGCAGCATCACCTGGGCGGTCTCCGCCACCTTGGCCGTCATGGTCGTCGGCTGCCAGAAGCAGGCCGAACAGGCACCAAGCGTGGCTGCGGCCGACGGGGCATTCGCGGCCACGCTGCAGGAGCGCCTGCTCGATGCCAAGCCCGGCGATGTGATCGACATCCCGGCCGGTCGCCACCAGTTCGAGCGCAGCCTGAGCCTGCGCGCCGACGGCGTGACCATCCGCGGCGCCGGCATGGACCAGACTGTGCTCAGCTTCAAGGGCCAGAAGGCCGGTGCCGAAGGGCTGCTGGTCAACGGCGACAACTTCACCATCGAGAACCTCACCATCGAGGACTCCAAGGGCGACGGGCTGAAGATCAGCGAGTCGGAGAACATCACCATCCGTGGCGTAAAGGTGCAGTGGACCGGCGGTCCCAGCACCAAGAACGGCGCCTATGGCATCTACCCGGTACTGACCAAAAACGTACTGATCGAGAACACCATTTCCATCGGCGCGTCCGATGCTGGCATCTATGTTGGCCAGTCCGATGGGGTGATCGTGCGCAACAGCCGTGCCGAGCAGAACGTGGCCGGTATCGAAGTCGAGAACACCCGCAACGCCGACGTGTACGACAACGTCGCCACCGGCAACACCGGCGGCATCCTGGTGTTCAACATGCCGGGCCTGTCGCAGCAGGGCGGCAATATCCGTGTGTTCAACAACAAGGTCATCGCCAACAACCATGAGAATTTCGGTGCCAAGGGCACGCCGGTGGCCAGCGTGCCTGCCGGTTCGGGCATCGTCATCAACTCCAACGATGACATCGAGGTGTTCGACAACGAGGTGCGTGACAACGCCACCACCAACATCATCGTCTCCAGCGTGTACTCCACCGGCTACAAGGACAGCAGTGCCTCGCCCAATTTCGATCCGTATCCGGAACGCATCTACATCCACAACAACACCTTGTCCGGTGGTGGTGACTCGCCCGACGGTCTGGACCTGAAGGCGCTGAAATTAGCGATGTATGGTTTGACCGGCAACTTCCCCGACGTGCTGTGGGATGGCTATTACAACAAGGAGCGGATGGTGGACGGGGTCAAGGTCGGCCCGCAGATCTGCCTGCGCAACGTCAGTGGCGTGGTCAACGCCGATGGTCCTGGCGGTTACAAGAATCCGAGCAAGGATGCCAAGCCGTTCGAGTGCGATCTGCCGCGCTTGCCGGCCATCGATTTGAAGCGTGGTTGAGGCCTGGGCATGCGCAATCTGATGGTGAGGGTGATTGTGTTGGTCAGCACCTTGCTGATGCTGGTTGCCTGCGGCAAACCAGCGGCAGTGCATTTCTTCGAGCAAGGCCAGCCGGCGACGCTGGATGAGTGGCATGTGCTGCGCATCCGCGATGGCAAGCTGTCGCTCAATGATGGCGTGGTGCCGTATGACCTGAACACGCCGCTGTTCAGCGACTATGCGCACAAGCTGCGCACGGTGTGGATGCCGAAGGGGCAGGCGGCCGGCTACCAGCCCGAGCATGCCTTCGACTTCCCGGTCGGCACCATTCTCAGCAAGACCTTCTACTATCCGCTGCCGCCGACTGGTGCAGCCGATGGCAAGTCGGTGGCGCGTACGCCACCGTCGCAATCCTCATTGCACGAGGAGAGCCTGGACCTGTCCAAGGTGCGGCTGATCGAGACCCGGCTGCTGGTCCACCGCAAGGAGGGTTGGGTAGCCTTGCCCTATGTCTGGAACCCGCAGCAGACCGAGGCGACCTTGCAACGCACCGGCGCCAGCGTGGATCTGGAGCTGGTTGCGGCGGACGGCTCGCGTGAAGCACTTGCCTACCAGGTGCCGGACCAGAACCAGTGCGGTGGTTGCCATATCACCGACAACCGCTCGCGCAAGCTGCTGCCGATCGGCCCCAAGGCACGCAACCTCAATCGCGATTTCGACTACCTCAGCGGCCACGACAACCAGCTCGCGCATCTGGCCAAACTCGGCTATCTGAAAGACCTGCCTGCACCGACGCAGCTGCCGCGTGCAGCCGATGCCACTGATCCTGCCGCGCCGCTGGAGGCGCGGGCGCGCGCCTATCTGGACGTGAACTGTGGCCATTGCCATAGCCGCACCGGCCCGGCCATCACCTCCGGCCTGTGGCTGGACGCACCGACCCGGGATCACCTGAAACTGGGCATGTGCAAGCAGCCGATCGCAGCGGGCAAGGGCACTGGCAATCGCCGCTACGACATCCAACCGGGCGATGCGGATGCCTCGATCATCGCCTACCGCATGGACAGTGATGACCCGGCGGTGATGATGCCGGAGGTCGGGCGGGCGGTGGTGCACAGCGAAGGCGTGACCTTGATCCGGGAATGGATCAACGCGCTGGAAACAAACTGCGACACGGCTGGCGAAGGCCAGCCCGGCAACACGGGCCCGCCGGCGGTCTGACGCCGGCATACACCTCACTGCGTGGGAGAGAACGCGATGCGAGTGAAGCAACGGAATCTGGTAGTCGGACTGCAGCGGGCCTTGGCCGGGCTGATGGTAGTGGGGGCAGTTGCCCCGGCAATGGCACAGTCGGCGACGGAGGATGCTGCCACCACGCTTGATCGCATCACAGTCACCGCGCAGAGCCGGCAGCAGGAAATACAGGATGTGCCGATCGCATTGCAGGTAGTCGATCAGAACCTGCTCAACGACGTAGTCGCTGAGAATCTTGGCGACATCGATTCGCTGGTGCCGGGACTGGTGATCAGCGCGGTGCAGCCGACCCAGCCATCGTTCCGGCTGCGCGGCGTGGAGACCGACGACTTCGGTATCGGTACCGACCCTGCGGTGGGCATCTTTGTTGATGGCGTTTACGGCGGACGTGGCGGCGGCGTGTTGCTGCCCTTCGTGGATGTGGAACGTATCGAAGTGCTGAAGGGCCCGCAGGGCACCTTGTTCGGCCGCAATACCGCTGCCGGTGCGATCTCGCTGGTGACCCGGCGCCCGCAGGCGCAGACCGAGGCGCGCGCCACTGTGCGCGTCGGCAACTACGGCAAGAAGTACGCCGATGCGATGTGGAACATCCCGACCGGTGACAACTCGGCGCTGCGCTTCAATGCACTAATCAACACCAGTGATGGTTGGTTCCAGGACGGCGCCACCGGCAAGGACCTGGGCGGCGAGAACGTCTGGGCCACCCGCGCAGCCTGGCAGAGCCGCTTCGGCGACAACACCACCGCCTACATCACCTGGGACCACGAAAGCCTGGACCAGAACGGCCGTGTCACCACCGGCATCGTGGCCTTGCCGGCCTATCCGGCGCGGCCGCCAGTACCGGTGGACCCGGACGACTATCTGGACCCGCGCAAGATCAAGACCTACAGCGATGCCGATAATGCCGAATGGCGCACCTTCGACGGCGTCAGCCTGATCGTCGACCACGCGCTGTCCTGGGGCAATTTCACCTCCACAAGCTCCTGGCGCAAATACGACTCCACCAACCACACCGAGGAAGACGGCACCAACCGCTTCGACCTGTACGTGGATTCGAAGAACACCGAGAACAACGAAACCTTCTACCAGGAGTTCAAGTTCTCCGGCAGCAATGAACGCTTCGATTGGGTGGCCGGTGCCAGCTACTTCAATGAAGACGCGCGCCAGACCAGTGAGGTCAATACCAATACCGAGGCGGTGGACAACATCATCCGCAACATGGGCGTGGCCTATCAGCTGGGCATTCCCGATGGCAGCCTGTTCAACTTCACCTCGATGCTGGCGCAGATGAACGGGATTCCGATTTCGCTGGTGGGCGAGAAATGGAACGAGCGCTTCAGCAACACGCTGGGCACCACCTCGTACGCCGCTTTCGGTGATGTGATCTGGAAGGCCACCGATCGCCTCAACCTTACCTTCGGCCTGCGTTACACCCGCGACGAGAAGGACTTCACCTGGCTCAATACGCCGCGCAATGCGCCCGGTCTCGAAGCCAAGCTCGGCACGCTGGAGGCGCTGGGCTTCTTCCAGGCACTGGCGGGCATGGGCATTCCGATCACCCGTGAGCTGCTGACCTTCGACATGGCCTTCATCGACCCGCCGGCTATGGTCAACAAGGGCAAGCTGGTGCGCGACAAGAAGAGCTGGAGCGACTGGAGCCCGCGCTTCGTCGTCGACTACCACCTCAATGACGACACCATGGTGTTCGGCTCGCTGGCCAAGGGCTACAAGGCCGGTGGCTTCAACGCGCTGCAGATCGGTCCGGCGTTCGAGAACGAGGATGTGTGGAATCTGGAAGTCGGCCTGAAGCAGAGCTTCGACCGCTTCTCCTACAACGTCTCCGTCTTCCACTACCAGTACGACAACCGCCAGGCGATCCGTTTGATCGATCCGGACCCGAACAACCCGGTCGACATCCCGGTGTACGTGTTCGACACCAGCGACCTGCAGGCCACCGGTGTGGACTTCGACATGCGCTGGAAGGTCACCGACGGCCTGACCCTGGACGCGGCGGCCGAATGGATAGATTCCAAGTACAAGAACTACGTGACCCCGGAAGGCGTTGATCTGGATGGTGCCCCTACCGGTGAGCCGCGCTTCACCGCCTCGGCCGGCGCGGTTTACGTCGCCGACCTGGGCGGCAACGGTCAGCTGCGCTTCTCACTGCGGCATGCCTACCGCGGTGCGACCCGCTGCAATGAAGGCTCCAACCTGCAGGGCGACTGCGGCATCAGCAAGGTGCTCAACATCGGCGAATCACAGCAGCGCACCGATGTGCGTGTTGGCTGGACCTCACCGTTGAAGCATTGGAACTGGGCGGTGTACGCCAACAACGTATTCGACAAACAGTACGTCCGTGGCCTGAACACCTATGGACGCGACCCGCTGGGCGTAGTCGGCGCAACCATCACCGATCCACGCACATACGGCCTGGAAATGACCGTGAAGTTCTAACGCTTCAAGCCCCTCTCCCTGCGGGAGAGGGGTTGGGGGAGGGCAGTTCCGTAGAGCCGAGCCATGCTCGGCTGAGGCTCTAGCGGGAAAGCCCCTGCCGCGCATGGCTCGGGACTACGGGGTACATGAAGGCGCCAATAGACAAGCAGTAGCAAATCAGCACTTGGGGAGTAGGAAACCCCGGCGTCCAACCACGCCGGGGTTTCTGTTTGCGACGCATGGCGGCATCCTTATGCAATGTCTGCACGCCGTGACCTCGCCACCCTCGATCTTTCCACCGAACCACTGAGCCGTCTGGCCGGGGTCGGGCCACGGGTGGCAGCCAAGCTGGAAGCGCGCGGCCTGACCACCTTGCAGGACCTGTGGCTGCACCTGCCGCTGCGCTATGAGGACCGCACCACGCTATTGCCGATCCGCGCGTTGAAGGCCGGCATGGCTGCGCAGGTGGAGGGCAGGGTGGAAGCGGTGGAGCGTGGTTTCCGCTACCGGCCGGTGTTGCGGGTGGCGATCAGTGACGATTCCGGCGCCACCCTGGTGCTGCGCTTCTTCCATTTCCGCGCCGCGCAGGTGTCGCAGTTCGCGCTCGGTCGGCGTCTGCGCGCCTACGGCACGCCACGCGCGGGCCAGAACGGGCTGGAGATCGTGCATCCCAGTTATCACGTGCTTGGCGACGGCGAGGAGGCCGCGCTGGGCGCGGTATTGGACCCGGTGTACCCAGCGGTTGAGGGCATCGGCCCGGCCAGCCTGCGCAAGTTGATCGGGCAGGCACTGGATCGCCTGCCTGATGCGGCCGCATTGGAGTTGTTGCCGCCAGCCCTGCTTGCCGGCATGGGTCTGCCGTCATTGCGCGAAGCGATGCTGACCATGCACCGGCCGCCGGCCGATGCCGACATCGGCGCGCTGGGCGCGGGCACGCATCCGGCGCAGCGGCGCTTGGCGATGGAAGAGCTGCTTGCCCATCATCTCAGCCTGCGTCGCCAGCGCATCGCCCTGCAGCAGCACCGCGCGCCGTCATTGCGCGGCCAAGACGGCCTGGTCAAAGCCCTGCGCAACTCCTTGCCGTTCAAACTTACCGGCGCGCAGCAGCGCGTGTTCGACGAGATCCGCAAGGATCTGGCGCGCGCGCATCCGATGCTGCGGCTGGTGCAGGGTGACGTCGGTTCGGGCAAAACCGTGGTTGCCGCCTTGGCCGCGATGCTGGCGGTGGAGCGTGGCAAGCAAGTTGCGTTGGCCGCACCCACCGAGCTGCTGGCCGAGCAGCATCTGACCAATCTGCGCAGCTGGTTGGAACCGCTGGATGTGCGCGTGGCGTGGTTGGCCGGCAAGGTCACCGGCAAGGCCCGTGCCAAGGTGCTTGAGGACGTGGCCAGCGGCGATGCACAAGTGGTGGTCGGCACCCATGCGCTGATGCAGGACAGCGTGGTGTTCAACGACCTGGCCCTGGCCATCGTCGATGAACAGCATCGTTTTGGTGTGCACCAGCGGCTGGCCCTGCGCGACAAGGGCGCAACCGCCGGGGTGGTGCCGCATCAGCTGGTGATGACCGCCACGCCGATCCCGCGCACCTTGGCTATGGCGGCGTATTCCGACCTGGATGTCTCGGCCATCGACGAACTGCCCCCCGGGCGCACGCCGGTGCAGACCATCGCCATCAGCGCTGAGCGTCGACCGGAACTGGTCGAGCGCATCCGCATCGCCTGCCAGCAGGGCCGGCAGGTGTACTGGGTCTGCACGCTGATCGAGGAAAGTGAAGAGGATGCCGGCCCCGGCAACGCTCGCATGGACGCGCAGGCGGCACAGACCACCTTCGAGACGCTGTCGGCGCAGTTGCCTGAATTGCGCATCGGGCTGGTGCACGGGCGAATGAAAGCAGCGGAAAAGCAGGCGGCGATGCGCGCCTTCAAGCAGGCCGAAACCGATCTGCTGGTCGCCACCACCGTGATCGAAGTCGGCGTCGATGTGCCCAATGCCTCGTTGATGATCATCGAGAACGCCGAACGTCTAGGTCTGGCCCAGCTGCATCAGCTGCGCGGCCGCGTTGGTCGCGGTGCTACCGCGTCCAGCTGCGTGCTGATGTACCAGGCGCCGCTGTCGGCGATGGCGCGTGAGCGACTGGAAACCATGCGGCATACTGCCGATGGCTTCCTGATCGCCGAGAAGGATCTGGAGCTGCGTGGCCCCGGCGAACTGCTGGGTACCCGCCAGACCGGCCTGGCCGCGTTCCGTGTGGCCGATTTGGCCCGTGATGCGGGCCTGCTGCCGACTGTGCACGATCTGGCCGCACGCCTGCTCAGCGACGCGCCGGAGTTGGCTGATCGCATCGTCAACCGCTGGATTGGTGGCGCAGTGCGCTACGCATCGGCCTGATTGCGTGCTTCCACTGTCATGGAGGCCGTGACAGACTTCATGGCCAACCAGAAGTGAAGCAGAAGATGAGCAAGAAGATACCGTTGCTGATTGATACTGATCCGGGCGTGGACGATGCGCTGGCACTGCTGATGGCCTTTGCCGATGAACACCATGACGTGATCGGGTTGACGGTGGCAGCGGGCAATGTCGGCCTTGAATACACCGTGCGCAACGCGCTGAAGCTGTGCGAAGTGGCCGGCCGCGAAGACGTGCCGGTGTTCGCCGGAACTGCCGATCCGCTGGTGTACCCGGCTGAAGATGCCGCGCATGTGCATGGCCGCGACGGTTTTGGCGATGTCGACCTGCCGTTGACTGCACGCAAGGTGGAAGCCGAGCACGCAGCATTGGCGATCCTGCGTCTATCGCACCAATATGCAGGCGAACTGCTGCTGGTCGCGTTGGGTCCGTTGACCAATATCGCGTTGGCGCTGAAGCTGGACCCGACGCTGCCGCAGCGCGTGAAGCGCTTCGTGGTGATGGGGGGCGCAATCACCGGGCACGGCAATATCACCCCGGCAGCCGAGTTCAACATCGCCTTTGATCCGGAAGCGGCGCACATCGTATTTACCTCGTTCCCGTTCATCGAAGTCGCCGATTGGGAAGCCACCATCGCCCACGGCCTGATGCACCGCGATGTCGAGCAATGGCTGGCAGCCGATACCGACAAGGCGCGCTTCTACGAACTGATCTCGCGCCAGACCCGGCTGTGGTCGGAAGACAGCCGCGGTGAGCGCTGGTATGCCGCCGATGCACTGGCAATGGCATGGGCGCTGCAGCCGGAAGGCGGCACCGTGGTTGAACGGCGGCCGCTGTCGATCGAACTGACCGGCACTCGCAGCCGTGGCGCTACCATCGTGGATTGGAACCGCCAGACCGGTGCAGCTGACAATACGGCGTTGCTGGTCGGCTATGACCAAGCCCGATTCGAGGCCCAGGTGCGCGGCGCGCTGCTAGGCCAGTAACCGTCCGGGTAAGTGGTTCAGTATGCACGACTTGCCTGGCACGGCAGGTCGTGTCTATAATGGCGGTCTTGACCACCAGACAATACGGTGTGAGCCCCATGAAGGCCGATATCCATCCTGATTACCACAACGTCGTTTTCCACGACGTGACCTCTGATTTCAAGTTCCTGACCCGTTCGACCATGTCTTCGAAGGACACGGTCAAGTGGGAAGACGGCGAAGAATATCCGCTCGTCAAGGTTGAAATTTCCTCGGCTTCGCACCCGTTCTACACGGGCAAGCACAAGGTTATCGATACCAGCGGCCGCATCGACAAGTTCCAGAAGCGCTACGCGCGCTAATCGAACTGTTGTTGCTGCACAGACAACGGCCGCGCTCTGCGCGGCCGTTGTTTTGTCTTGCTTGCCGTACAGCTGAACCATTGCAGAATCTGGCCGTTGTGCCAGCGCGATGCTGTGTCGCGTGGAAACTCCGGCTATAAGACTTTTGTCTTCGCAATCTGCAAATGCTGCTGTGCGATAATCGTCGGAACCGCCGTGGAAAACTGCGGAATTCCTTCACGCGCCTGCCCGCACCCCATTCGTCAGGACAGGCGCCTTCCACTTGAGGAGCGCACACTGTGTCCGATCTTGATCAGGTCACGCTCAACGCCGGCGATACGTCGGTCGTTCTGCCTGTCGTCAAACCCGTGCTGGGCAATAACTGCGTCGATATCTCGAAGCTGACCAAGGAAACCGGTCTCTTCACCTACGACTCGGGCTATACCGCCACTGCAAGCTGCAAGTCGGCCATCACCTACATTGATGGCGACAAGGGCGTGTTGTTGTATCGCGGCTATCCGATCGAACAGCTGGCTGCCAAGTCCAGCTTCGTCGAAGTGGCCTACCTGCTGATCAATGGCGATCGTCCGAGCGCCGAGCAGCTGAAGGCTTTCGAAGCCGAACTGACCGCTGAAGCCGGCGTTGATGATTCCATCAACACCCTGATCGGCAGCTTCGCCAAGGACGCGCATCCGATGGCGATCCTGGCTGCCTCGATCGCGCAGCTGTCGGCCAAGTACCACGCTTCGCTGGATCTGGACGACGCCGAACAGCGCCGCCAGGCTGCGGTACGTCTGATCGCCAAGGTTCCGACCCTGTCGGCACTGATCTACCGTCACGGCGCTGGCCTGCCGGCCAACAAGCCGGACACCTCGCTGGACTACGTCAGCCGCTTCCTGAAGCAGACCTTCGAGTCGGCCGATGGCAAGTACGACCTGAACAAGGACGTGGTCAAGGCACTGGATCTGCTGTTCATCCTGCATGCCGACCACGAGCAGAACGCCTCGACCTCGACCGTGCGTCTGGTCGGTTCCACCGGCGCCAACCCGTACGCATCGGTCGCCGCTGGCGTCACCGCGCTGTGGGGCCCGGCACACGGCGGCGCCAACGAAGCTGTGCTGAAGATGCTGGAAGAAATCGGTTCGGCCGACAACGTCGAGTCCGCTGTGGTCAAGGCCAAGGACAAGACCTCGGGCTTCCGCCTGATGGGCTTCGGCCACCGCGTGTACAAGAACTTCGACCCGCGCGCCAAGGTGATCGGCGAGATGACCAAGCAGGTGCTGGGTCAGCTCGGCGTGCAGGATCCGTTGCTGGACGTCGCCATCAAGCTGGAACAGGCTGCGCTGCAGGACGAGTACTTCGTTGCCCGCAAGCTGTACCCGAACGTCGACTTCTACAGCGGCATCATCTACAAGGCGCTGAACATTCCGACCGAGATGTTCACGGTCATGTTCGCCCTGGGCCGTACCGCTGGCTGGGTGTCGCATTGGCTGGAGCAGCAGGTTGATCCGGAAATGAAGATCGGCCGTCCGCGCCAGGTCTACACCGGCCACGACGTGCGCGACTACAAGTAATGGCGACGGCGCAGCGATGCGCCGCTTCCATCACGATGAAAACCCCGCTTCGGCGGGGTTTTTGTTTGTGCGCCGCTCCCACAAGGGCAGTGATGCTCGGCAGGGGCTTTGCCGGGAATGCTCCTGCCGAGCATGGCTCGGCACTACCTCTGCTCTTGTGCGAGCAATTGCTTCAGTTGCGCCAATGTTGCGCGCGGCAGCGGTTTGCCATCGTCGGCTGAAACTGGTGGCTGCCGCAATGCATCCTCTGGCAACACCACCAGTTCGAAGGCGATGCCATCGGCAGCGAACTCGCAGCCTGGATAGTGCTGTTTGGACGAATGTCCCGCCAGGCGCAGCGACCAGGTGCGCGCCTCGGCAGGAATCCGCTGATCGTGAAGAAACCGCTGCACCGCATCGGGATCATCGCAATGCAGGTGCAGGATGACCGGGCTGTCGCCGGTGGCAAGCCCACTCAGTACTGCGCCGGTCAGGCGTGGTTGGAAGGGCTGCAGGAACTGCATGGCCTGCAATGCTGATTCACGATGCTCACGCAATGCGCCGGGTTGGCTGCTGGAGGCGAACAGCAACTGATGCTCGCGCAATGCCTGTTCGATCTCACTCAGGCGTGGCCAGAAGACTTCGCTGGCGATGCCAAGCTTTGCCGCGGCTTTGCGGCGTGCGTGCTCAAGATCATGGATGCCGCTTTCGGCGATCAGTCGAGCCGCCTCCTGCGCGATCAGCTGCCGCTCGCGGGTGTTGCGGAGGGGTGATTGCGGTGGCGATGACGGCATCGGGTTCCAGTCTCGTGGTTGCTGGCCCGATTGTAGGCAGGCGGCGGGGCTTGCGTCCCGCCCCCTGCTGGGTGGATCAGAAGATATCGAATGCAGCGTCGTCGGTGGTGTGACTCTGCTGGCCGAAGTCGAAGTCCTGCACGCGGTCCAGGTCTTCGGTCTTGACCCACTCAACGGCGCCATTCAGCGTCGCCTGGACCATGCCTGACGGCGGGTCGTTCTTGGCAATGGGAGCGTCTTTCAGCGCGACACGCATGTAGTCGATCCAGATAGGCAGCGCCGCCTTGCCGCCGTACTCGCGGTAGCCCAGCGAGCGGAAGTCGTCACGGCCGACCCACACGGTGGTTGCCAGCGGGCCACCGAAGCCGGAGAACCAGGCGTCGCGGTGATCATTGGTCGAGCCGGTCTTGCCGCCCACATCTTCGCGGCCCAGAACCTTGGCGGCAGTACCGGTGCCGCGTTGGACCACATCACGCATCATCGATACCAGCTGGTAAGCGGTACGTTCGTCGATGGCGCGCGGTGCGGTGCGGGCGTTCGGATTTACCGGCTTGGCTGGCTCGATGGTCTCGGGCTTGGCCTCGGTCGGCTTGGCGGCAACCGGAGCGGGGGTTGCCTCTGCGCCGAAGTTGAAGCCGTCCACGACCTGGCTGACGGGTGCTGCGCCCGCGGTGGAGGTGCCACCACAGCCACGGCAGGCCATGGCCGGGTTTTCCTTGAAGATCACGTTGCCGTCGCGGTCCTTGATCTCATCGACGATCCAGGTGTACACGCGCGAGCCGCCATTGGCGAACACTGCGTAACCGCGCGCCACCGACAGCGGGGTCAGCGAAGCGGTGCCCAGTGACATCGACAGGTTCGGCGGCAGCTCTGCTTCCTGGAAGCCGAATTCGCTGATGTACTTGCGCGCATAGTCCACGCCCATGCTGTCGAGCAGGCGCACCGAGACCAGGTTGCGCGATTGCACCAAGGCTTCGCGCAGGCGCATCGGGCCGCGGAAACCGCCGCCATCGTTCTGCGGCTGCCAGGTCTTGCCGCGACGGTCGCGGAACACCACCGGCGCATCCAGCACGATCGAGGCGGGGTTGAAGCCCTTGTCGAAAGCAGCGGCATAGACAAACGGCTTGAAGCTGGAGCCGGGCTGGCGGCGCGCCTGGGTGGCGCGATTGAACTTATTGCCGGCAAAGCTGAAACCGCCGACCAGGGCGCGCAATGCGCCGCTTTCGGCATCCACCGAGACCAGTGCGGCTTGTCCGCGTGGAATCTGGTCGATCAACCACTCGCCTTCCTTCGCACCGGCGCGTACGCGGATCATGTCGCCGCGGGTTACCAGCTTGGCCGGGCTGCGGTTGGTCCAGCGGCTGGATGCCACCGGCAGCACCAGTTCGCTGCGGTCGGCCAGGACCACGGTGATGCTGCCGTCAGCATGGGTGGCCGAAACTACTGCGGCTTGCAGGCCCGACTGCGTCGGGATGTTGCTGATATGCCGGGCCAGTGCGGTGTTGTCGGCATCGGCAGCGACGTCGAAATGCTGCTCGACGCCATGCCAGCCGTGGCGATGGTCGTAGGTGATCAGGCCATCGCGCACCGCCGTATTGGCGGCTTCCTGCAGCTGGCCATTGATGGTGGTGGTGACGTGGTAACCCTTGTTGAGCACGTCGCTGCCGTACTTGGCGATCATTTCCTGGCGCACCAGTTCGGCCACGTACGGCGCATAGACCTGTACCGGCGGCTCGTGCGGGCTGGCATGCATGGGCACGGCCTTGGCCGCATCGGCCTCGGCCTGGCTGACATAGCCCAGGTCGGCCATGCGCTGCAGCACATAGTTGTCGCGGCGCTGGCGCGCGCGCTCGGGGTTGCTCAGCGGGTTGCCGCTGGAGGGAAACTTGGGGATACCGGCCAGCGAGGCCATTTCATCCAGGTCGAGCTCGCCAAGCTTCTTGCCGTAGTAGTACTCGGCGGCGGCACCGATGCCATAGGCACGGTTGCCGAAAAAGCTCTTGTTGAGGTACAGCTCGAAGATCTCGTCCTTGCTCAGCTCGCTCTCGATTTTGCGGGCGAGCAGGATCTCGGCGAACTTGCGGGTGTAGCTGACCTCGCTGCTGAGGAAGAATTGCCGCGCAACCTGCTGGGTAATCGTCGATCCGCCGGGTACACCGTCCTTGGATCCGGTGCGCGCGATCAGCCATACGGCGCGGGCAATACCCTTGTAGTCAATGCCGTCGTGTTGGTAGAAACGGGCATCCTCGGTAGCCAGGAAAGCCTGCTTCAGGCGCTCCGGGACGTCCTTCATCTGTACCGGGTAACGGCGGGTCTCGCCGAATACCGCCATCAATTTCCCTTCGTTATCATAGACATACATCGGCTCCTGCAATTCAACATTGCGCAGCGCCTGCACGTCCGGAAGCTTGGACGAGACAACGTAATAGAGCGAGCCGATGGCGATTGCGCCTACCAGGGAGAAGGCGACAAAGAGGGCCAGCAGCCAACGCAGCCAGCGACGAAAACGTGGCATCCAGAAGTCCCGATTGCGGTTTTTGTAGCCGCAGAGTATAGATTACGCAGGGGAGCGGCTGGGGCCGCGTCCTGGGGAGAGCAAATGGGGATACAGCTGGGCGACGTGATGCAGATCGCGTCTCGCATTCCGGATGGTTGCCATTTGCTGAAAAAACGTTATTAATGCGCCGACGCAAGACTTGCGTCCAAGTGCCCGTCGGCAGGGGAGAATCCGTGGGGCTTATCCCAAAGAGTCAGGCACCAATCATTGGTGTCGACATCAGTTCGACTGCGGTAAAGCTGCTTCAGCTTTCCCGCAGCGGTAACCGTTTCCGCGTGGAACATTACGCCGTGGAACCTCTTCCGCCGAACGCGGTGGTTGAGAAAAACATTGTCGAAGTCGAAGCAGTCGGCGAAGCGATTCGTCGGGCTGTTGCGCGTTCAGGCAGCAAGGCCAAGGGGGCCGCCGCTGCTGTCGCTGGTTCTGCGGTGATCACCAAGGTGATTCCGATGCCGGCGGACCTGGATGAGAACGAGATGGAGGCACAGGTCGAACTGGAGGCGGTGAATTACATCCCGTACCCCATCGACGAAGTGAACCTCGACTTCGAAGTACTGGGTCCAGTGCCGAACAATCCAGAAATGGTGCAGGTGCTGCTGGCCGCGTCGCGCTCGGAGAACGTGGAGCTGCGTCAGTCTGCGCTGGAGCTGGGTGGGCTGACCGCCAAGGTGATGGATGTGGAGGCGTTCGCGATTGAGAACGCCTTCGCATTGGTCGCCAGCGAGCTGGCTGTACCCAGTGATGGCGTGGTGGCGCTGGTCGACATCGGCGCAACCATGACCACGCTCAACGTGTTGCGTGGTGGCCGCAGTCTGTACAGCCGCGAACAGGTGTTCGGCGGCAAGCAGCTCACCGACGAGGTGATGCGCCGCTACGGGCTCAGCTACGAGGAAGCAGGCTTGGCCAAACGCCAGGGCGGCTTGCCGGAGAGCTACGAGGTTGAAGTGCTGGAGCCGTTCAAAGAAGCGACGGTGCAGCAGATCAGCCGCCTGTTGCAGTTCTTCTACGCTGGCAGCGAGTTCAACCGCGTTGACCACATCGTCCTGGCCGGCGGCTGTGCTGCCCTGATCGGCTTGCCGACCATGGTCGAAGAGCAGCTTGGCGTGGCGACCTCGGTGGCCAACCCCTTGGCGCAGATGACGTTGGGACCGAAGGTCCAGGCGCATGCACTGAACCAGGATGCGCCGGCGCTGATGATCGCGACAGGTCTGGCCATGAGGGGGTTTGACTGATGGCACGGATCAACCTATTGCCGTGGCGCGAGGAGCGCCGCAAACAGCGTCAACGTGAGTTCTACGGGATGCTGGGCTTTGCCGCGCTCAGTGGCGTAGTGCTGTCGGGCTTGCTGTGGTTTTACTTCAGCCAGCAGATCAGCGGGCAGAACGAGCGTAATGCCTACCTTGAGACGGAGATCGCCAAGGTCAAGGAGCAGAACAAGGAAATCGATCGCCTGGACGAGCAGAAAAAGCGCCTGCTCGACCGCAAGGCGGTGATCGAGGAGCTGCAGGGCAAGCGTTCGCAGATGGTGCACCTGTTTGATTCGTTGGTGCGCACCATTCCCGATGGCGTGGTACTGACCGCACTCAAGCAGGAAGGCGAGACACTGACGCTGGAAGGCCGTACGCAGTCCAACGCCCGCGTCAGTGCCTATATGCGCAATCTCGAGACTTCGGGCTGGATGAGAAATCCGGAACTGACCATCATCGAGGCGCGTGCCCAGGATACGCAGCAGAAGGGCGGTGCGGTTGTCGACATCAAGTCCCTGCCGTACGTGTTCACGCTCAGGGTGCAGCTGCCTGCACCGAGCGATGGCCAGGCCGAGGCAGGCGCCGCGCCGATCGCAGCTGATGCCGCAGCAGTGGCTCCGGCTGCTGCTGCACCTGGTGCTCCCGCTGCTGCGTCGCCGGCAGCGCCGGCTGTACCTGCCAGCGGGGCGGAGAAGCCAAAGGGCGAGACAGCGCCAGCAGCGCCGGCGCAGAAGGAGGCCCGTTCGTGAGCAAGAAATTCAACGCCAAAGAGCTGGATTTCAACAATATCGGTGCCTGGCCGCGCAACGCGAAGGCCGTGTTCTGCGTGTTGCTGTCCTTGCTGATCCTCGGCCTGTCTTACCTGTTGATCATCAGTGGGCAGAGAGGGGAGCTGGAAGAGCTGGTCAACAAGGAAGCATCCTTGCGCCAGAGCTTCGAGACCGAACAGAAGCGTGCGGTCAATCTGGAGCCTTTGAAGCAGCAGCTGGCACAGATGGAGCAGGTCTTGCAGCAGATGCTGCGCCAGTTGCCCAGCAAGACGGAGATGCCGGATCTGATCATCGACGTCTCGCAGACCGCGTTGTCCAGCGGTTTGAACAACGAGCTTTTCAAGCCCGGTGACGAGACCTTGAAAGAGTTCTATGCCGAGAAGCCGATCGCGCTGCGCCTGGTGGGCAGTTATCACCAGTTCGGAGCGTTCGTCAGTGGCGTTGCCTCATTGCCTCGCGTGGTCATCCTGACCATGCATGACATCAATCTGCAGCCCAAGGGCGGACAGGGCGTGATCACGCCCGGTGGCGCGCTGGAGCTGTCCGGTACGGTCAAGACCTATCGGTACCTGGATGACACCGAGTTGGCTGATCAGCAAAAGGCCGCTGCCGATGCCAAGAAAAAGGGAGGGAAGTGATCATGCGTAATGTTTCCTCCCTGGCGTTGGGTGTGGCCTGCGTAGTGCTGCTGGGCGGTTGCGCCCGCGGCATCACCAGCACGCCTGGTGGCGCGCCCAATCTTGAAAAATGGACTGCCGACGAGCGTGCACGTCCTGCCGAGCCGTTGGAGGCTCTGCCGGTGATGCAGCAGTTCGAGACATTTGAATATTCGGCTCAAGGCCTGCGCGATCCGTTCAGTGACGCCTGGGTATCCGATGATGGCAACAGCCAGCTGCGACCGGATCCAAACCGTCGCAAGGAACCGCTCGAAGGGTTTCCGCTGGATAGCTTGGACATGGTCGGCACGATCGGTAGCGGCGCGGGTGCTGTGGCACTGGTGATGGGGCCGGACAAGGTCACTTACCGTGTACGTCCTGGGGTGTACATGGGTCAGAGCGATGGCCGTGTGACCGGCGTACGCGAAGACGGGATCGAGTTGATTGAACTAGTGCCGGACGGTGCAGGTGGCTGGCTGGAACGCCCAGCTTCGCTTGCACTGGACGATCGTTGATTGATTAGGGGATAGCACGATGACTTTTACCAAAGCCCTGAGCCCGCGTCCCATCCGGCGCCATGCACTGGTCCGCGTCTGCGCCTTGGGAGTGGCGTTGGCAGCGGTGTGCGGCTCTTCTTACGCAGCACAGCCGGTTACGGGTGTTGGCGGCGCAGCCGCAGCCCCGCAGCAGGCGGTGAAGGCGGTTTCCGTAACCAAGATCGACTTCAAGCGCGGCGACGATGGTGCCGGGCGGTTGATCATGCAGTTCGATGGCCAGGGCGCAAGCCCGGATCTGCGCAACCAGGGCAACAACGTCGTGATCGATGTTGGCAACGCCGTGTTGCCGGCCGAGCTGCAACGCCCGCTCAACGTCGTTGATTTCGCCACGCCGGTACAGCGCATTGACGCCAAGCCGTCCGGGCAGGGTTCGCAGCTGGTGCTCAGCACCAGCGGCGCGTTCGACTCGCTGGCCTATCAGACCGGCAACGAGTATGTGGTTGAGATCACTCCGCGCCAGGCTGACGTGGCTACCGGCGCAGTTACCTCCAAGACGGTTGCGCAGGCGGCCGCCACGGTGGCTGCACGTGGCTACAGCGGCCGTCCGGTGACCTTCAACTTCCAGGACGTGCCGGTGCGCACGGTGCTGCAGTTGATCGCCGAGGAGTCCAATCTCAATGTGGTCGCATCCGACACGGTGCAGGGCAATGTGACCCTGCGCCTGGTAAACGTGCCGTGGGACCAGGCGCTGGACATCGTGCTGCGCGCCAAGGGCCTGGACAAGCGCCGTGACGGTGGCGTGGTATGGGTTGCGCCGCAGCCGGAGCTGGCCAAGTTCGAGCAGGACAAGGAAGACGCGCGTATCGCCATCGATAATCGCGTTGACCTGATCACCGACTACGTTCAGATCAATTACCACAGCGCCGAGGCGATCTTCAAAGCGCTGACCGAGGCCAAGGGCATTGGCAACAACAACAATGGCGGTGGTGGTGGTAGCAACAACAGCTCGCAGGAAAACGGCTTCCTGTCGCCGCGCGGTCGCCTGGTGGCTGATGAGCGTACCAATACGCTGATGATCAGTGACATTCCGAAGAAGGTCGCGCAGATGCGTGAGCTGATCGGAGTGATCGATCGACCGGTGGATCAGGTGCTGATTGAAGGTCGTATCGTGATCGCCACTGACACTTTTGCCCGTGATTTGGGTGCGAAGTTCGGCATCGGTGGCACCCGCAGCTACAATAATGGCAGCAACGTCGGGACGATAGGCAGCGGCACCAGTGGTACTGGCAATGCCAATCGCGGGCTGAATGTCAGTCTTCCTGCCGGCACCTTCACCAGCATCAAGGCGGGTGACGCTCCGAGCATCGCCTATACCTTGCTGGGCGCCAATTTCAACCTGGATCTGGAGCTTTCCGCGTTGCAGGAAGAAGGTCGCGGTGAAGTCATTTCCAACCCGCGTATCGTCACCGCCAACCAGCGCGAAGGCGTCATCAAGCAGGGTAAGGAAATCGGCTATGTCACGATCACCGGTGGTACCGGTGGTACTGCGGCAACGCCGAACGTCCAGTTCAAGGAAGTGCTGCTGGAGCTGAAGGTCACGCCAACCATCACCCAGGATAATCGTGTATTCCTCAACATGAATGTGAAGAAGGACGAAGTCGATCGCTACCTGGAAGTGGACAACTTTGGTGTTGTCCCGATCATCAACCGTCGCGAAATCAACACTGCGGTCTTGGTGGACGACGGCCAAACCGTTGTGATCGGCGGCGTGTACGAGTTCAATGACCGTACAAGCATCAGCAAGGTGCCGTTCCTGGGCGATATCCCGTTCCTTGGCAATCTGTTCAAGAAGCGTGGTCGTGCCAAGGACAAGGCTGAGCTGCTGGTCTTTGTGACCCCGAAGATCCTGCGCGTAGCCAAGGCTGCCCAGTAAGCACTTGTTACATCTAAGGAAAAGGGCCGCTATTGCGGCCCTTTTCTGTTTGCAGGCTGGCGTTTGGAACCATTTCACCGCAGATCGGTCAAACTGCGCCTATGAACCTGCCTCCCCAGTTGCCCAACCAAGACGATGCCGTGGTCCGTGACAACGGCCTGCATCAGGAATTCACCGCATTGCGCGACGCCCTGGCCAGCGAAATCGTTGGTCAGTCCTTGCTGGTCGACCGGCTGCTGACCGCGCTGCTGGCGGACGGTCACTTGCTGGTGGAGGGCGCGCCCGGCTTGGCCAAGACCACCGCCATCCGCGCCTTGGCCTCGCGTATCGATGCCAGCTTCGCGCGTATCCAGTTCACCCCGGATCTACTGCCCGCCGACCTCACCGGTACCGATATCTGGCGCTCGCAGGAAGGCCGCTTCGAGTTCCAGGCTGGGCCGATCTTCCACCCGATCCTGCTCGCCGACGAAATCAACCGTGCCCCGGCCAAGGTGCAGTCGGCCCTGCTCGAAGCGATGGGCGAGCGCCAGGTGACAGTCGGGCGCAACACCTATCCGCTGCCTGACGTGTTCCTGGTGATGGCTACACAGAATCCGATCGAGCAGGAGGGTACGTTCCCGCTGCCCGAGGCGCAGCTGGACCGTTTCCTGATGCATGTGCGCATCGGCTACCCGGATGCCAGCGCCGAAACCGAAATACTGCGGCTGGCGCGCGAGCGCGCATTGCGCGCGATGCGACCGCAGCAGGTGACGATAGAAAAGATCTCGTTGCAGAAGATCGAGCAGGCGCGTCGCGAGGTGCTGGAGCTGCATATGGCGCCGCAGCTGGAGCGCTATCTGATCGCGCTGGTGTTGGCCTCGCGTGACGCCAGCGCGTATGACGCTCAGCTGGCCAAACGCATTGCCTGGGGCGCAAGCCCGCGCGGTTCGATCGCGCTTGAGCGCTGCGCGCGCGCCCGCGCTTGGTTGGCCGGCCGTGACTATGTCACCCCTGATGACATCCGCGCCGTGGCAGCCGACGTGCTACGCCATCGCGTGCTGCCCAGCTACGAGGCCGCGGCCGAGGGTTGGGATGGCGAGCGTCTGGTGGCGGCGCTGCTTGATTGCGTGCCTCTGCCTTGAGGCAGGGTGTGATGACTTGCGGTGTTGATGGAATGATCATGAGGCCACGTTTGCAGGTGGGTCAGCGATGAGTGCGCCCCTTGCCAGACAAGCGCAGACGGTTGCGGCTATCGAAGACGGCATCCGTCCGCAGCTGGCCGAACTGATCGCGCTGCGTGGCGCTGCCAATGGCGGCCGCAAGGCGCGGCGCGGGCACTACGCGGTCAGTGGCCGAGCCGCATCGATGCTGCGTGGTCGCGGCATGGAATATGCCGAGTCACGCGAGTACGTCCCCGGCGACGATGCGCGGCACATCGACTGGAAGCTGACCGCGCGTACGGATGCCACCCATACCAAGACCTTCCAGACCGAGCGTGAGCGGGTCACCTTGTTGATTGCGGATACCGCACCTGCCTTGTATTTCGGCACGCGGGTGCGCTTCAAGTCGGTGCAGGCCGCGCGTGCTGGTGCGGTGGCGGCATGGTCGGCGTTGCGCGATGGTGATCGCATCGCGGCACTACGTGGCTCCGCGCAGCAGGCTCTGGTGCCACCGGCGGGTGGTACGCGCGGTGTCTTGCGGGCGCTGGATGCCTTGGTGCGCTGGTATGGCGAACGGCCTGCCGATGATGGCGGATTGCAGCTGGCCTTGGAGCAGGCTGCGCGGGTATTGCATCCCGGCGCGCGCGCGGTGGTGCTGGCTGATCCAGCCAGCGCACAGACAGTGCCTGCAGCAACCTGGTCGGCACTGTCGATGCATGTTGAAGTGGAGTTGGTGTTGTTGCTTGATCCCCTGGAAATCTCACCGCCGAGCTGTGTACTGCCGCTGGCAACGCGATCAGGCCGCCTGCAGTTGGACCTGACCTCTTCTGCTGTACGCGATGCCTGGCATGACGCACTGATCGGCCCGGTCGAAGACTTGTGCAGGCAACTGCCGGGTCGTCGTATCCGTGTCAGCACCCTGGTGAGCGACGATGCCAGCGATGCCTGGCTGGGCGCAGCGCCAAACCGGAGCGTGGGCTGATGGCCGCACAACTGCAGCTGCGTGATGTGCACTTGCCGGCAGCACCGGGTTGGTGGCCGCTGGCGCCGGGCTGGTGGCTGCTGATTGGCGCGATCGTGGTGATTGCTCTGGTCGTGCTTTCCATCCATTTCTTTCGCCGGCGCCGATTGCAGCGCTGGATGGTCCTGTTTGACCGGCAGCTACAGGCGGCGCAACCGGGGCCTGCCAAGCTGGCCGCAGCCTCGGAGCTGCTGCGGCGCGCAGCGCGGCGGCTTGATCCGCTGGCCGTGCAGCTGCAGGGCGAGGCGTGGCTGCGTTTTCTCGATGGCGCCAAAGGCGAGGACTTCAGCAGTGGCGATGGACGTCTGCTGTTGGACGGCGGCTTCCGCCCAACACTTGAAGCTGCGCAGGTCGATCGTGTCTGCCAGCTGGCCCGCAGCCGTTTTCTGCAGTTGATGGCTGGGCGCCGCTGATGCAGGACACGATTGCAAACTGGTTGAGCCTGTTGCCCGCGTTTGCGTGGCCTTGGGCGTGGCTGGCGCTGCCTTTGCCGCTGCTGATGTTGTTGTGGCCGTTGCGTGAACAGAACGGGGCGGCGTTACGCGTGCCTTATGAGCCTGCGCGTCTGCAGGGCCAGGCGCCCGCGCGCGCCGGTGCGGTTTTGCAGACGTTGTTGCTGTGGTTGGCCTGGTTGTGCCTGTGTGCCGCATTGGCGCGCCCGCAGCAGCTGGGCGAGCCGATCGAGCCGCCGCGGCAGGCCCGGCAGATGATGTTGGCGGTGGACCTGTCCGGCAGCATGAGCGAGCCGGATATGCAGCTTGGCGGCCAGGTAGTGGACCGTCTGACTGCGGCCAAGGCGGTGCTGGCCGACTTTCTCGAGCGTCGTGAAGGCGACCGCATTGGCCTGTTGGTGTTCGGGCAGCGTGCCTATGCATTGACGCCGCTGACCACCGATCGCGCTACCGTGCGCGATCAACTGCGCGACAGTGTGGTTGGCCTGGCCGGGCGTGAGACCGCATTGGGTGATGCGATTGCGCTGTCGGTGAAGCGCCTGCGCGAACAGCCGCAGGGGCAGCGCGTACTGATCGTGTTGACCGACGGCGTGAATACCGCCGGCGTGCTGGAGCCGTTGAAGGCGGCCGAGCTGGCCAAGGCCGAAGGCGTGCGCGTCTACACCATCGCCTTCGGCGGTAGCGGCGGCATGTCCTTGTTCGGCGTGCAGTTGCCCGGCGCTGATGACCAGGTGGACGAAGCCACCTTGACCAAGGTGGCTGACGAAACCGGCGGTCGCTTCTTCCGCGCCCGCGACACTGATGAGCTGGTCAACATCTATGCGGAGCTGGATCGGCTGGAGCCGGTGAAGGACGCTGGCCCGGCAGTGCGGCCACGCATCGAGCGCTACCCATGGCCATTGGCGTTGTCCTTGTTGCTGGGTGTGGTGGCGTTGGCTTGGCGGGGACTGCGGTCATGATCAATTGGCAGGATCTGCATTTTCTGCGCCCGGAGTGGTTGTGGGCTTTGTTGCTGGTGCCGGCAGCCTTGCTGGGAAGCTGGTGGCGGCGTCACCGCAGCGCGCGTTGGCATGAGGCTGTGGACCCACATCTGCTGGCTCGCCTGCTCACTGACGGTGGCAAACGCGGATGGTGGGGTAGCGCGGCTTTGGCGCTTGGCTTGACGCTGGCGGCGCTTGCGCTCGCCGGTCCGAGCTGGCGTCAGCTGGAGCAGCCGTTGTGGGAGTCGAAGACACCGCTGGTGATCGTGCTGGATCTGTCGAGCAGCATCCGCGCGACCGATCTGCCACCGTCGCGCTTGCTGCAGGCGCGCGCAAAACTGGCTAGCTTGCTGCGTGAGCGCAAGGGTGGCGAAGTTGCCTTGATCGCCTTCGCCTGGGAGCCGTTCACCGTCGCACCACTGACCGATGACGCGGCCAATGTCGCTTTGTTTCTGGATGCCTTGGCGCCGGAAGTGATGCCCGCCGATGGCCAACGCGCGGAAAAGGCGCTGCTCTGGGCCGGCGATCTGTTGAAGCGATCCGGTGCCCGCAATGGCGAGATACTACTGCTGAGTGATCATGCCGATGCAGCAGCATTGGCCGAGGCGGCCAAACTGCGTGCTGCCGGCTACCGGGTCTCGGCATTGGGCCTGGGCAGCCTGCAGGGCGCCTCCTATCGCGATCAGCGTGGTGCGATTGAACAGGCGCACCTGGATGAAACCTCGCTGCGTGCTTTGGCAGCAGCTGGCGGTGGTGCTTATCAGCGCATCGCCAACACCTCGGCGGACCTGCAGGCGCTGGGTGTGCTGGAGCCGCAGGCCGGTGCGCAGGATCGTGAGCAGCAGGCCAGTGCTGGCAAGCAGTGGCAGGACGAAGGCTATTGGTTGTTGCCGCCGCTGCTGTTGCTGGCAGTGTTTGCGTTCCGTCGCCCGCGTCGGGTGATGCCGGTGCTCGCGCTATGTCTGATGCTGCCGATGCTGCAGCCCGCGCATGCGGCCGAGCAGGGCGGTTGGTGGCAGCGCGCCGACCAGCGCCAGCACCAGCGTCTGGGTGAAGGTGTGGAAGCGTATCGGCTCGGCGATTTTGCCACGGCGCAGAAGAAGTTCGAAGGCATCGACAACGATCAGGGTTGGTACAACCTTGGCAATGCGCTTGCCCGCCAAGGCAAGTACGACGAAGCCATCGCCGCTTACGACCGTGCGTTGAAGGCACATCCGGGCATGCAGGATGCGCTGGCCAATCGCGCCGCGGTGGATGCCGCGCGCAAGCGCAAGTCGCAGCAGGATCAGCAAGGCAAGCAGCAGAATCCATCCAAGCCCCAGCAGGGCAAGGACCAGTCCGGACAGCAGAACCCACAGCAGAATCCTTCGCAGCAGAACCAGCAAGGTCAGCCGCAACAGGGGCAGCAGGGGCAGCAATCCGGTCAGTCGCAGCAGGGCCAGCCGCCGGCCGAGCAGAATCCAGCCAAGGACGGAAGCTCGTCGTCCGACAAGGGTGAGCAGCCGCCGCAGAGCGAAGATGCCGGCAAGCAGCAGCAGGCTGATCAAGCGCAGAGTCAGCGTATGGCCGAGGCCATGCGTCAGCAGCAGGCACGCGAAGGCGAGCAGCAGAGCGCCGCTGCGCAGGCAGCGATGACACCTGCGCAGCGTGAGCAGCAGCAGGCCGTGGAGGCCTGGATGCAGCGCGTGCCGGATGAGCCGGGTAATTTGTTGAAAGCGAAATTCCAGCTCGAATACGAGCGACGGATGCGGGAAAAAAGATGAGAAAGATGCTCACAGGCAACGTCATCCAGCTATGGCTGTTGCTGGGCCTGCTGGCCTTCACTGGCCTGCTGCAGGCACAGACCCGGGCCTGGCTGGATCGCGACAGCATCAAGCAAGGTGAGTCGGTCACCCTAACCATCGAGACCGATCAGTCCGGCAGCCCGGACTATGCGCCGTTGGAAGCAGACTTCGTGATCGGTGCACAGAGCAGCAGCCGCCAGTTGCAGATGGGCGGTGGCGCCTCGCGCAACTACGCCCAGTACGCGGTTGCACTGACGCCGCGCCGCACCGGCATGCTCGACATCCCTGCGTTGCGTGTTGGCGGTGGCAGTACCACGCCCTTGCTGGTGAAGGTTGACGAGGCGCCGGTTGCCAGCCGTGACGGCAATGCGGTGGCCTTCATCGAAACGGAGGTCGATGACAAGCAACCCTACGTACAGCAGAGCGTGGGGGTGGTGGTGCGGCTGTATTTCGCTACCCAGCTGGCCTCCGGCGAGCTGGTGCTGGATACACCGGCGGCGGCCTCATTGCAGCGCATTGGTGATGACCGCACCTCCGTGCGTGAAGTAGGCGGGCGTCGCTACAACGTGGTCGAGCGTCGCTTTCTGCTGATTCCCGAGCGCAGCGGCCCGTTGCAACTGTCCGGTGCACGTTTCAGCGGGCAGGGCGCGGGCGGTTTCTTTGATGATTTCTTCGGTCGTGACAACGGCCAACTCAGCGCCCGTGGCCCCGACCAGACCTTGCAGGTGCGCGCGACACCCGCTGATGCACCGCAACCCTGGCTGCCGCTGAAGAACCTGCAGCTGCGCTATACCGCGGCGCCCAACAGCGGGCGTACCGGTGAAGCCATCACCATCGAAGTGGAGGCAATCGCTAGTGGCGCCACCAAGGCACAGTTCCCGGAATTGCCGGTGCCATCGTTGGGCGACAGCGCCCAGGTGTTCGCCGAGCCGCCGCAATACGATGAGACCTTCAGCGGTTCCAGTCCGCAATTGAAATTGACCCGCCGCTATTCGATCGTGCCGCAGCAGACCGGCGCGCTGACCGTGCCTGGTATCCAGATGCAATGGTGGGATGTGGCGGCCGGACAGGCACGCACCACCTCGCTGCCCGCGCTGTCATTGCAGATTGCCCAGGGCAGCAATACCGGCATGGTCGCGCCGCCGCTGGTGCAACCGGCAGCGACCGGATCTGCCGCGCTGGCCGCAGGCAATGCCTTGGCGGCGTCGCAGGACGTGGCGAGCAACTGGCTATGGCCTGCGCTGGCGGCCGGTTTCGCCTTGTTGTGGCTGGCCACGCTGATCTGGGGGCTGTCGCGCCGGCGCAATGTGGCGGTTGTCGGTGCTGAACATGCGAGCCCGCCTGCAGGCTCGGCCTCGCGCTATGGCACCGCGGATCTACGCCGCGCCTTGGACGCAGGCAGCTTGGACGAGGTTACGCACATCCTTGCGGCGATGGGTGGAGTGGATGGTTTGGACGCGGTGGTAGCGAAGCTGGACGACCCCGCACAACGCGATGCGCTGCAGCGAATGCAGCGTGCGCGCTGGGGTGGCGAAGGCGATGTGAGCGCTGCGCGTGCCCAATTGCGCGAGGTATTCAAGGCCGGTCCGCGCTGGCGGCACGCTGCAGTGGCGGAGAAGCCGTTGTTGGACCCTCTCTATCCAGGACAAAGCTGAAAAGGGCGGTTGTACATCGTCTGTTAAGCTGATCCATTCTCTGGAGGGAAACCCACTTATGGCCAATGCAGCCAAGACCACCGCCAAAATGCCGTTCCACTGGAAGATAGGGATCGGCTTCGGCTTCGGTCTGCTGCTCGGCCTGTTCGTTCACCTCGTCAGCCCTGACGCGGCCTGGGTGCACGCGGTCACCACCTATCTGACCACGCCGGTTTCCGGGCTGTTCCTCAGCCTGATCTTCATGCTGATCGTGCCGCTGATCTTCTCGGCGCTGGTGATGGGCGTGTCGGAAATGGGCGACATCCGCTCGTTGGGGCGGATCGGCTGGAAGTCGCTTGCTTATACCGTTGTGCTGTCTGGTGTGGCGGTATTGATCGGGCTGGTGCTGGTCAATCTGTTCCAGCCCGGTGCCGGTGTCGACCCCGCGGTAGCCGCCAAGCTGCTGGCCGAGAACGCCGAGCGCAGCCAGGCCATCGTGGCCGGCGCAGGCAGCGCGCCCAAGGGCCTGGACATGCTGCTGTCGATCGTGCCCAACAACGTGCTCGACGCGGCATCGGACAACGGCAAGATCCTGTCGCTGATGTTCTTCGCGCTGATGATGGGCATCGGCATGGTGCTGTCGCCGCCCGAAAAGGTCGCCACGCTGCGCAAGGCCATCGAGGGCCTGTTCGAAATCTCGATGACCCTGATCAATCTGGTCATCCGCCTGGCGCCATACGCGGTGGCCTGCTTCATGTTCAATCTGGCGGCCATCTTCGGCTTCGACCTGCTGGTCAAGCTCGGTGCCTATGTGGGCGTGGTGGTGCTGGCGCTGGCGGTGCACATGTTCGTCAGCTACGGCATCGCGGTGAAGCTGGCCGGGCGTTCGCCGATCCAGTTCTTCCGGCAGACGCAGGAAGCCACGGTGATGGCGTTCTCCACCGCGTCGTCCAATGCGACCCTGCCGACCGCGCTGCGCGTGGCCGACCAGATGGGCTTCCCGCACAAGGTCTCGCGCTTCGTGTTGACCGTCGGCGCCACCGCCAACCAGAACGGCACCGCGCTGTTCGAGGGCGTGACGGTGATCTTCCTGGCGCAGTTCTTCGGCGTGGACCTGAGCATCGGCCAGCAGTTCATGGTGATGGTGGTCTGCATCCTCGGTGGCATTGGTACGGCCGGTGTACCGTCCGGCTCGTTGCCGGTGGTAGCGCTGATCTGTGCCATGGTCGGCGTCAATCCGGCCGGTATCGGCCTGATTCTGGGCGTGAACCACTTCCTGGACATGTGCCGGACCGCGCTGAACGTGACCGGCGACCTGGCTCTGACCACGCTGGTGGCCCGCGGCGAGAGCGACGACAGCGTCGGCCGGCATCACCCGCAGGATTGAGTTCCGGTGGGTTTACGGTAACCACGGCCACCCTGTTCAGAGTGGTCGTTTTGTTTGGGGCGCATTTCTATCAGCCGAAACGAATGCAAACTATCGTCAGCTTTTCCGGACTGATCCCGGCGGTAGCTTGTGGGACAATAGGCCGCCCGCAGTTCCGCGGGAGCCTCCTGATTCTGACGACCCATGACGCAGCCCACCCGCCGCCAGTTGGCGAACGCCATCCGTTTCCTTGCCGCTGATGCGGTAGAAGCCGCCAAGTCCGGTCATCCCGGCATGCCGATGGGCATGGCCGATATCGCCGAAGTGCTCTGGAACGACTATCTCCGTCACAACCCGAACAACCCGAAGTGGTTCAACCGCGACCGTTTCGTGCTGTCCAACGGTCACGGCTCGATGCTGCACTACGCGCTGCTGCACCTGAGCGGCTACGACCTGCCGATCGAAGAACTGAAGGCCTTCCGCCAGCTGGGCAGCAAGACCGCCGGTCACCCGGAGCGTCATGAAACCCCGGGCGTGGAAACCACCACCGGCCCGCTGGGTCAGGGCCTGGCCAACGCCGTGGGCTTTGCGCTGGCGGAAAAGCTGCTGTCGCAGCGCTACAACCGTCCCGAGTTCGAAGTCGTCGACCACCGTACCTGGGTGTTCATGGGCGACGGCTGCCTGATGGAAGGCATCTCGCATGAAGCCGCATCGCTGGCCGGTACCTGGGGCCTGAACAAGCTGGTCTGCTTCTGGGATGACAACAACATCTCCATCGACGGTGAAGTGGAAGGCTGGTTCACCGACAACACCCCGGCACGTTTTGAAGCCTATGGCTGGAACGTGGTGCGCGGCGTCGACGGCCACGATCCGGAAAGCATCAAGGCCGGCATCGAGCAGGCGCTGTCGCAGTTCGACAAGCCGACCCTGATCTGCTGCAAGACCACCATTGGTTTTGGCTCGCCGAACAAGGCCGGCCAGGAATCCAGCCACGGCGCACCGCTGGGCAAGGACGAACTGGAAGCCACCCGCAAGGCGCTGAACTGGCCGTACGGCCCGTTCGAGATCCCGGAAGAGATCTATGGCGGCTGGCGCGCTGGCGGCACCGGCACCCTGCGTCAGGCCGAGTGGGAGCAGCTGTTCGACAAGTACGCTGCACAGTTCCCGTCCGATGCCGACGAACTGACCCGTCGTTCGCACGGCGAGCTGCCGGCTGACTTCATTGCCCAGGCCGATGCCTATATCGCCCAGGTGCAGGCCGAAGCGCCGAACATCGCCTCGCGCAAGGCGTCGCAGAACGCGATCCAGGCCTTTGCGCCGCTGCTGCCGGAAATCATCGGCGGCTCGGCTGACCTGGCCGGTTCCAACCTGACCCTGTGGAAGGGTGCGCAGACCGTGGTCGGCGAAGACCCGCATGCCAACTACGTGCACTACGGCGTGCGTGAGTTCGGCATGAGCGCGATTGCCAATGGCTTGGCCCTGCACGGCGGTTTCCTGCCGTTCGACGCCACCTTCCTGGTGTTCAGCGACTACGCCCGCAACGCGCTGCGCATGAGCGCGCTGATCCCGGCGCACGTCATCCACGTGTTCACCCACGATTCGATCGGCCTGGGCGAAGACGGCCCGACCCACCAGCCGGTGGAGCACGTGTCCTCGCTGCGCTACATCCCCAACAACGATGTGTGGCGTCCCTGCGATGCGGCCGAATCGGCGGTCAGCTGGAAGGCTGCCATCGTCCGCAAGGATGGCCCGAGCTGCCTGATCTTCAGCCGCCAGAACCTGGCCCCGCAGCCGCGTACGGCCGAGCAGGTGCAGCAGATCGAGCGCGGTGGTTACGTGTTGGCTGACGCCGCCGGTACCCCGGACGTGATCCTGATCGGCACCGGTTCGGAAATTGGCCTGGCCGTAGCTGCCAAGGCCGAGCTGGACGCTGCCGGCATCAAGACCCGCGTGGTGTCGATGCCGTGCACCGACGTGTTCGATCGCCAGGACGCGGCTTACCGCGAGTCCGTGTTGCCGAACGCTGTGCGCAAGCGCGTTGCGGTCGAAGCCGGCGTCACCGGTTTCTGGCGCCAGTACGTGGGCCTGGACGGTGCGGTCATCGGTCTGGACACCTTCGGCGCATCGGCCCCGGCCGACAAGCTGTACAAGCACTTCGGCATCACCACCGAAGCGGTTGTGGCAGCAGCCAAGGCACAGATCGCGGGCTGATCGATCGCCTTGCATCGCAAGTCTTGAACAGAGGCCGGGGAAACCCGGCCTTTGTTTTGGTTACGCTCCAACTGTAGCGCCGAGCCATGCTCGGCAGGGGGCTCGCCCGGTATCCCTGCCGCTCCTACAAAATCAGCCTTCTCTTTGTGCGATCAGATTGCGATGCACACCATCAAACTTTCCCCGCACTCCGCGCCAGACCCACCCGCAGCAACCCGGCATTGAGCCGCTCATCAAAACTGCCCGGCCGCTCCAGCCCCATCCGCTGCATGTACATCGCATCGTTTTCGGCAGCCGGCTGGCGCAGTGCTGCGACTACGGTACGCAGCTTTCCCATCGGCGTCGCAGTCGCAGACTTCAGCCAGCCCAAGGCCCGCACCAGATCCTGCTCGACGGCATCAAAGTCACTGCCCAGCGGGTAATCCGGCAGGCTGCCATCGGCGCGGAACGGGGCCAGTTTGGCGCGCAACACGTCGGCGCGGTTCTGTAGCCAATGTGCTGGCGCGCTGAAGCCGGCTGCGAGTTTCTTCGAAGCCTTGGCTTGATCAAACAGCGCCGGCTGGAATGCCGCATCGGTAATGCTGGTCATGGCGATGACGCAGTCTTCGTCGGTCATGTTGCGCAGGTCGGCGATGCCGTATTCGTTGACGAAGACATCGCGCAGGTGACGCGGAATGGTGGTGTGGCCGTAGTTCCAGCGCACATTTGATTGTGGCTTGCCAGCGTCTTCGCGGGTCGCGCGGAACATCAGGATGCTGCGTGCATCGGGCAGGGCATGCGCCATTGCCACGAAGTTGTACTGTCCGCCGACGCCGGAGACCACGCGGCCGTCCTCCAGCGCATCCGATGCTGCCGCGCCCAGTGCGCTGGCAATCATGCAGGAGTTGAAGAAGCGCGCATCGCGCCGTTGCAGGCGTTCCAGCGCCTCGTTGCCGCCGTAGAGCTGATTGATCTCGCTGATGCGCCGCATGCCGATGGCGCTGCGTTCGGCCTCGGGCAGGTTGCGCAGCCACTCGTAGAATTCGGGTGAACCGAGATAGAAAGCGCCATGCAGGTACTCGCCTTCGCGTGCCAGACGGCCGCGGTCGCCGTTGCTGGCGGTGCCGTCGGCCAAGCGTTGCATCAGGCCAAGATCATCATGCACCTTGCGCCAGATCACGCCGGTCTGCACCAGCTTGCGGAAGCCTTCGTTGAGCATCTCGCTGCAGCCGTACAGGCCGATCTCGAACGGGCCCAGTCCGCCAGCTTCGTGCACCAGCGGGTGTTCGGTGAGTTGCGGGTCCAGTGCATGCAGGATCTGGCGGTAGCGCGCGTTGTCGGTGTGTCGCAGCACCAGTGCGTGGCTGAGTGCGTCGGCCAGGGTGCCGATGCCGATCTGCAAGGTGCCGCCGTCGCGCACCAGGGTGCTGGCGTACAGGCCGATGGCGTAGTCGGCATCGCTGACCGGTTGCCGTGGCAGGCCGAACAGCTGCGGATAGGGGCCGGGCGGGGTGATCACCAGATCGAAGAAATCGGGATCGACGGCGGCGGTGCCGCCCAGCCACGGTAATCGCGGATCGATCTCGGCGATCAACAGGGGCTTGGGCAGGCCGCGCGCGGCGATGGCATCCAGCGTGTCCTGGGTGATGTCGTTGTTGCACGACAGCGATAGCTGGTTGCTGCCTTCGCGGTAGGCCACTTTCTGCACGATCGCATTCGGCGCGCGCTGCGCCACGGCATCGGCGGCATGCGTGTAGTTTAGGCTGGTGTAGTAGCGCTGCGCCTGGGTCGACCGCAGCAGCGCGCCGGATTGCATGTAGAACTCTTCCACCTGCACATGTGCAGGCAACCCATCGCGGGCGATGGCGTCGGAGTAGGCAAGGCGCGGGAAGTCGGCGCCGAAGTGGCGCTCGACGAACGGGCGCATGAAGCGCGCTTCCAGTCCGTCGCCCTTCGCCTTCGGCGGGTTCAGCGACAAGGCGGTATACAACTGCAGCGGCCGCGCCGGGTCGTGTTCGATACGCGCGTACAAGGCATTGAGCAAACGGTGCGGTTTGCCCAGCGCCAGTGGTGCGCCGATGCGCAGTGGGCCTTGGATGTTGCTCAGCAGCCAGTCCACGGCGGCGTCGAGGTCGGTCACGTGATGGGGCATGGTGTCCGGTATCTGCGGGGGTGTCGGCATTACAGCATGTCCCCCCTGAATCACTTGGTGAGGGCTTGACAGGGCTTTCGTTTACTCGTGTAATCGTAAAAAATTACAGGCGTAAACGATGATCCGTATCAGCGAGGCCGAGGCCGTTGTCATGGAAGTCCTTTGGGGGCAGCACCCGCTGTCTGCAGACGAGGTCATCGCGCGACTGCCCGGCGGCAATGACTGGGCCGAGGCCACGGTCAAGACCCTGCTCAACCGCCTGCTCAACAAAGCTGCCATCACTGCAACCAAGGAGGGGCGGCGTTTTCTGTATACGCCGCTGGTGCAGCGCGACGCCTGGTTGCTGGAGGAGAGCAGCAGCCTGATCGAGCGCCTGTTTGATGGCCGGGTTGCGCCGCTGGTCGCCCATTTCAGCCAGCACCAGCGGCTCAGCCGCGAGGACGTGGCCGAGCTGCGCAAACTGCTGGAGGGGCTCGACGATGAGCAGCACTGAGATCCTTGCGCTGTTGCTGAAGACCACCCTCGCCAGCAGTGCGGCGGTTGCGCTGGCGTTGATCCTGCGGAGGCCGCTGCGCTGTTGGCTTGGGGCAAGTGCTGCCTATCTGTTGTGGTTGTTGTTGCCGGTGACGCTGCTGGCGGTGATGTTGCCCGCACCACAGGCGGCGCCCGTGCCGATGCGGGTCAGTGAAGTGGCCGTACAGGTTGGGCAGGCGGTGGTTGCCGGTCCCGCGGTGATAGCGCATTGGCCGTTGTGGCTGTGCTGCGCGTGGCTCGCCGGAGTGTTGCTGATGGCGTTGCGCCTGTATCGCCAGCAGCGGAAATTCCAGCAGGGGCTGGGGCGGCTCAGTCAACGCGATGACGGCCTGTGGCAGGCGCAGGCCGTGGCGGGGTTGCCTGCGGCGATGGGCTTGTTGTGGCCGCGGATCGTGTTGCCGGCCGGCTTTGAACAACGCTATCTGCCGATCGAACAGCAACTGGTGCTGTTGCATGAGCGCGTGCATCTGCAACGCGGCGACATCGCGATCAACGCACTGCTGGCGTTGATGCAGTGCCTGTACTGGTTCAACCCGCTGTTGTTGTTCGGCTTGCGTTGTTGCCGGGAAGACCAGGAGTTGTCCTGCGATGAACGTGTGATTGCGCAGGTATCAGGTGCACGCCGCAGTTACGGCGAGGCCATGCTCAAGACCGGGCTTGCCGCATCCCCGTTGCCGGTGGGGTGTCACTGGCAGAACCATCATCCATTGAAGGAGCGTATTGCCATGTTGAAGCGTCCCGTACCGGGCAGGAAGCAGTGGTGTGCCATGTTGGTGCTGTCGTTGGGCTTGTCGTCCGCTTTAGGCTATACCGCCTGGGCCGCGCAGCCGGGCAAGGCTGTACCCACCTCCACCTCCACGTCGACATCGTCTTCTTCTTCGTCGACATCCACAACGGCCGGCAAGGGCACGGTATATGCAACCTTCGTGGAGGCCACGCTGGAAGGCACCAAGCAACGCTTCGAGCTGCAGCAGTCGGCGGGCACGCCGTTCTCCTTCAGCGCCAGCTCGGACAAGGGCGTGCAGTGGGCGGCGGAGTTCATCCTGCAGCCTGCAGCTGACGGCATGCTCGCGCTGAAAGGTACGTTGAAGGCGAACGGGGATCTGATCTCGTCGCCGACCTTGTTGATCAAGCCCGATGTGGCTGCAGGCATCGAAGTGTCCACGGCCGACGGGCGCTCGACCTGGGTGCTGGAGCTGCGATCGATTGCCTTGGCCGCTGGAGATCCAGCCATCGTATCGAAAGCGTCCGACAAGGCCGAACAGGTTGGCTTGCCGAATGCCGGGCGGATGCCGCCGCCCAGCTATCCGCGCGCTGCGATGGACAATCGCACCACGGGCAAGGTGGTGCTGCGTATCGCGGTGGACGCCGAAGGCCGGGCGACCGACGTGGTCGTCATCGAGGCGCACCCCAAGGGTGTGTTCGAGGCGACGTCGATTGCCGCTGCGAGGCAGTGGCAGTTCACGCCGGCGATGAAGGACGGCAAGCCGGTAGCCGGTGTCATCCGGGTACCGATCTCGTTTGATATGGATGATGAGGAAATGGAATACACCGAAACCCAGAGCAGGGGCTGAGGTGCGCGGGCATGCTGTGATGCTGGCAGCGCTAATGCTTGCCGGCTGTGCGACGCAGCCGGCGAAAGAGCAGGCGAGCACCAGTTTCAACCTCAACCAGCACCGGCAGATGCTGACGCCCGAGTCGTCCGGCGGTGCAGGCGAGATACAGCCCTATCAGCTGGCGGCGACGGAAAGCTTCCGTATGCCGGTTGCGGTCAGCGCCGCTGATCCGGTATTGCCGTCGGAGTACGCCAAGCGTTCGCTGGATGCCACCACGGTATGCGTGAATGTCATCCTTGATGCGCAGGGCCGGGTGGAACGCAGCGCACCTCTGTTGGCGCATTCGGCCTGCGGCGCGGGAAGTGGTGCGGGCAATGCAGGTCTGCTGCAGGCCGCGCTGACAGCCACCGCAGAATGGTCGTTCGAGCCAGCTGCCGTCTGTCATTACGCTGCGGGTGTGCAGGCGCGGTCGAGCGGAGACTGCAGCAACGCGTCACGTATCGAGGTAGTGCCGGTAACCCTGGCCTATGCCTTCACCTTCGAAGTGATTGAGGGCAGGGCAATGGTGCGGCGCGAGGACGCCTTGCACTGAACATGCGCCTGCACTTGGTGCAGGCGCGTTGATTGCTCAGGGAGTATCGAGCAGCTGGTTCAACAAGGCAGCCAGCTGTTCACCGCCCAGACGAAGCTGAGCCTCGGCAACCGGTTCCCACACAGCGGTGTAGCGCTCGTCGATCTTGTGGCCGCTCGGGTACAGGCCTTTGCGGGTGGCGATACGGCAGGTCTGCTCGGCCCACATGGCCGGATCGCGCTGCAGGTCTGGTGCGCGTGTTCGTACCGGAGCTGGCAGCGCCTGCAGACGTTGCAGGAACTGGTCATCGTTAAGCTGCAGCGGATAGAACATGCCGCTGTCCCAGACCGAATGCAGGTTGGTACCGCGGCCGTTGAACTGCAGCTGGTAGGTGTTGCCGCCGCGATCGTGGCCGTAACCGGCGTGCAGCGGCTGGTGCAGGTCACCGACCAGATGCACCACGAACTTCAGCGCTTGCAGGCGTTCGCCGTCGCTGCGGCTGCGGTCGGCGAGGATTGCCGACTGCGCCTTCAGCGCCTCCACCACACAATTGCCATCGGCACAGTGCTTTGGCTGCTGGTAGATGCAGCCGTCCTCGGCCATGTTGATGTAATGCCAGCCGGCGGACTTCCGGCCCAGGTCGGGATCATTGGCGCGCAGCTGGTCGGCCCAGGGCGCGATGCTGCTGAGGGTTGCCCCGGGCTCGCTTGCCAGCAGCCGGTCGACTTCGGCTTTGGCCTGCGGGTCCAGATGGGTTTCAGCAATACGCGCGACCAGGCGGTGGCCTTGCGCGCCCCAAGCCAGTGCCTGGCCAGGGAGGGTTGCGGAGACAGCGATTGCGATGCCCAGTGCGGGCATCAGGAGACGGTGGAGCTTGTTCATGCCGCCATTCTAACGGCTGCGCTGGCATCGGCTACGTGCGCCAGATGGCGAAACACGCCCCCGCTTGTAGCCGGGGACGTGTTCGCTGGGGGAGGGCAATACTTACTTACCCATCAACTGCGGCCAGCCTCAGAACTTGAAGACGTAAGCCACGCCGTACACCAGCGGATCGATCTTGGCGGTGCCCAGCTTGTTGCCGTTGACCTTCACCTTGGTGTCGATGTCGGCCCAGCGCATGTCAACGCGCAGTGCGCCCTTGTCGCTGACCGCGAAGTCCAGGCCAGCGTGTGCGGCCAAGCCCCAGGAGTCTTCCAGCTTGAGCTTGGTGCCAGCCAGCGCGCCCTTGCTGTCGGTGCTGAAGAACTTGGTGTAGTTCACGCCCAGGCCGACGAATGGGGTGACCTTGCTGCTGTTGGTGAAGTGGTACTGCAGCGAGACCACCGGCGGCAGCTGCTTGGTTTCGCCGACCTTGCCGACGCCGTCAATGCTGACGTCGTGCTTGAACGGCAGCGCTGCCAGCACTTCGATACCGATGTTGTCGGCGACGAAGTATTCAAAGGTGACGGTCGGCTTGACGTCGCTGTCGACCTTGGTGGACAGCTTGCCCAGGCCCAGCGCGGCGCCGTTCAGATCACCGGCATCGGACTTCGGGTCAACCGCGTGGACGCCGACGCCCAGGGTCCAATCGCCTTTGGACTGGGCCATGGCGGGGCCGGCGGCAGCCAGGGACACGGCGGCGGCCATGGCGGAGAGCAGCAGGGCGGAGGTCTTGCGCATGTGTAATTCCGTTACTTGGTGGAGGTGGCGCCAGTGTCCGGTCAGCGCCCGGGTACCGCTTTGATCCTGATCAAACAGGGGTTTGCGCTCAGCTGGCGCTCAGCTGCGGCCGCCCACGGGGTCGGCAGCTGTCCTGCTAGAATGGCGTCCCCTTTCCACCCCGCCGCAACGGTTTTGCGGCTGCAGGAGCTTGTGAACATGGCAATCAAGGTCGGCATCAACGGTTTCGGTCGCATCGGGCGCAATGTGCTGCGTTCGGCAGTGTTGAACTTCGGCAACGACATCGAGATCGTGGCCATCAACGATCTGCTGGAGCCGGATTACCTGGCTTACATGCTCAAGTACGACTCCGTGCATGGCCGTTTCAAGGCCGACGTGGAAGTGTCGGGCAGCGACCTGCTGGTCAACGGCAAGAAGATCCGCCTCACCCAGGAGCGCGACCCGGCCAACCTGAAGTGGGACGAAGTGGGCGTGGACGTGGTGATCGAGTCCACCGGCCTGTTCCTGACCAAGGAAACCGCGCAGAAGCATCTGGACGCGGGCGCCAAGAAGGTGATCCTGTCGGCTCCGTCCAAGGACGACACGCCGATGTTCGTGTTCGGCGTGAACCACAAGACCTACGCCGGTCAGAGCATCGTCTCCAACGCCTCGTGCACCACCAACTGCCTGGCCCCGCTGGCCAAGGTCATCAACGACAAGTGGGGCATCAAGCGTGGCCTGATGACCACCGTGCACGCAGCCACTGCTACCCAGAAGACCGTTGACGGCCCGTCCAACAAGGATTGGCGCGGCGGCCGCGGCATCCTGGAGAACATCATTCCGTCCTCCACCGGTGCTGCCAAGGCCGTGGGCGTGGTGATCCCGGAATTGAACAAGAAGCTGACCGGCATGAGCTTCCGCGTGCCGACCTCGGACGTGTCGGTGGTCGACCTGACCGTCGAGCTGGAGAAGGAAGCCACCTACGCTGAAATCTGCGCCGAAGTGAAGGCACAGAGCGAAGGCGCGCTGAAGGGCATCCTCGGTTACACCGAAGACAAGGTGGTTGCCACCGACTTCCGTGGCGAGACCCACACCTCGGTGTTCGACGCCGAAGCTGGTATCGCCCTGGATGGCACCTTCGTCAAGCTGGTCAGCTGGTACGACAACGAGTGGGGCTACTCCAACAAGTGCCTGGAAATGGTGCGCGTCGTCGCCGCCTGATCCACGCAATAGCTGCAAACAGAACGGGCGCCGAAAGGCGCCCGTTCTGCTTTTTTAGAGCCCTCCCTTTCGCCGCAGGCGAAGGGGAGGGTTGGGAGGGGTGCTGTTGCTTGCGTTTGAGCCCTCCCTTTCACCGAAGGTGAAGGGGAGGGTTGGGAGGGGTGCTGTTGCTTGCGTTTGAGCCCTCCCTTTCACCGAAGGTGAAGGGGAGGGTTGGGAGGGGTGCTGTTGCTATTGCTTGTGCTCCAGGTCCTTGCCCGGGTTATCCGGTGTTGCAAGTGACACACTCGCCCGCCTTTTACTCCGAAGGCGGCAACTCAATCTCATCGCTTCCCGGATGCTTGGCAAACCGCCCCTGCCCAGCCGCATGCACCGGCCCATGGCTGGACCACGGCCAGCCACCAAATTGGGTGCGGCCATAATCGCGCCGGGCCTGCTCGATCTCCTCGGCAGTGTTCATCACGAATGGACCATAGGCCACCACCGGCGCGCCGATCGGCACGCCCTGCAACAACAGGATCTGCACTACGTCATCGCCACTGTTATGCAGCGGCAACGCACTGCCGGCGGCCACTTCCAGCAAGCGTGGCCCGCTGATCGCATCACCGTCCAGCTGCAGCTGCTTACCGTCGTGGAAATACAACGTGCGTCTGCTGCCTTGCACGTCGGCCGGCGGCAAAATCACCGAGGCGCCCGGCTGCAAGGTGATTTGCCAAACCGCTACATCGGCCTGCGGATTGGCCGCCCAGGAGCTGCGCCCGGGTGCCAGCGGCAGCAGCTCGGCATGGCCGGCCTCCTGCGGGACATAGCGCCCGGCAATCACCTTCACCTCGACGCCATCGATGCGGTAGTTGGGAATGTTCTCGCCCCACAGCATCACGAATTCCGGATCAGCCATCTTGTTTTGCGGCGGCAGGTTCAGCCAGATCTGATACAGATCCAGCGGGTTGCCGTGTTCGCGCGAACGCAGCGGGAACATTTCCGAATGCTGGGTGCCACCACCGGCGGTTAGCCACTGCACGTCGCCATCGCCGTAGCGTGCTGTCGCACCCAGCGAATCGGCGTGGTCTACCAGGCCCTGCGGCACGATGGTGATGGTTTCAAAGCCACGGTGCGGGTGGGCGGGGAAGCCTGGCACGTTGACCCCGTGGTACATGCTGAAGCCGTCCTTGCCGCTGAAGTCATGGCCGAGTTCGCGGCCGCCCAGCTGACGCATGTCCACCCCCTGCTCGGCGGTCGCCTGCGGGTACTGGTCCAGATGATGGGCGCAGAACAGGAACGGATCGGTGCCCGGCCACGGACGGCCCAGCAGTTCATTGCGGAGGATCAGGTTGGACATCGGTGACTCCTTGGTTGTTGGGGCCGCGTTGCTGGGCTGGCGCCCACCTGCGTCGACATGCTCTATTGATGGGTGCGCGGTTCCAGGCCACAAGGAGGCACGCCGATGACAGCAACTCACACCGGTGATACTGGCCCAGCGGCAAGTGAAGACGCCGCGTATTGCCAACAGATGCGGCTTCTGCTGGATCGCGTCGGCGAGAAATGGAGTCTGTTGGCGGTAATCGCATTGCGCGAACAACCCCGCCGTTTCAATCAGCTGCGGCGCGAGCTGAGCGGGGTGTCGCCGCGCATGCTGGCGCGTACGCTGCGTGGCCTGGAGCGTGATGGTCTGGTCAGCCGCAGCGTCTACCCGACCGTACCGCCGCAGGTGGACTACGCGTTGACTGAACTGGGGAAATCCCTGCTGCAACCAGTCGATGCCTTGCTGCAATGGGCGTGGGCACACCAGCCGCAGATGGATCAGGCGCGCTCTGACTTCGATGATCGCCAGCGCGATGCTGAGGAAGCCTCGCTGTATGGCTGATGCTGTCCGCCCACCACACGATTACCAAGCCGATGCGTGAGCATCGTTCTGTGTGGGAGCGGCGTAAGCCGCGAAGCTGGGGGGCTGAAACCCTTGGTATGTGTGCCAACTGATGATGTACCTGCTTCGCGGCTTACCCCCCACCCACAAAAGTACAGTCCGGGGCTAAACGCAGCTCAAACGCGCGGGCTGACAGCATTGCGCCGCAGGGCGCGGGCTGAAGCTGACTGGGGGCACCTTGCGTTTTCAGGTGGCGCGGATAAGGTGATGCAGCACGTTCAGGTGCACAAGGATGATCAATGGACGAGGGTTGGGTGTTGTTGATAGTGCTGCTGGTACTGGCCGCGCTGGCGATGCCGGTGTTGCTGGTGGCTGCCTTGGTATCGGTGTCCTCGCTCAAGCGCCGCGTGGCAGCGCTGGAAGAGCGGCTGGATGCTGGCGAGACGGAAGCCGCACCACGCAGGCAGCGCGCCGAGGCCATCCGGCCGTACGCTTGGGCGGAGCCCGAGGTTGAGCCCGATTCAGATCAATCCCTTGTCGAGCCGTTGGCGGTGGCATCGCCGCCGACTGCGGCTGAGCCGGTCGCTGTCTCGCCAGCACCACCGCCTTTGCCGCCCCGGCCAGACCCGCTCGATCCACTGGCGAGCGAGCCCCGTCGGCCCATTCCTGCCCGCCGCGAGCCACCGCCGGAGCGGACATGGACACCCGCCGAGCCGGCCGAACCCAATTTCATCGAACGCGCACTGGCCTACGCCAAACAATGGCTGACCAGCGGCAACGTGCCGGTCAAGGTCGGCATGCTGGTGCTGCTGGCTGGCGTCGCCGCCTTGCTGAAGTACGCAAGCGACCAGGGCTGGTTCGTGGTGCCGCCGAGCCTGCGCCTGGCCGGCATCAGCGCCGCCGCCTTGGCGGGTCTGGTATTCGCGTGGCGCAAGCGCGAGAGCCACCGCACCTTCGCGCTGGCAATGCAGGGTGGCATGATCGGCATTCTGTTGCTGGTGGTGTTTTCCGCCTGCAAGAACTACGGAATGATCGGCGTCGCGCCGGCGTTCGGGTTGAGCGTGGTGTTGATCGCCGGCTTGTCGGTGATGGCGGTGCTGCAGGAAAGCAGAACCCTTGCCATTCTTGGCGTGCTGGCCGGCTTCATGGCGCCGATCTGGCTGTCGGACGGTCACGGCAACCATGTCGCCTTGTTCTCGTATTACGCCTTGCTCAATGTCGGCATCTTCGCCATTGCCTGGGTGCGGCCGTGGCGCATCCTCAACCTGCTTGGTTTTGTTTTCACCTGGGGCATTGGTACCGGCTGGGGCGTGCTGAAGTACGAGCCGGTCAATTTCAGCAGCACCCAGCCATTCCTGGTGTTGTTCTTCGTGTTCTATCTGTTGTTGCCGCTGTTGTACGCCCGCAAAGCCAGCACTGCCGGCAGTGCGCGCATCGATGGCTGCCTGTTGTTTGGTACGCCGCTGATCGCATTCTCGTTGCAGGCCGCGTTGCTGCAGGGTGACCGCATGCCGTTGGCGTTCTGCGCATTGGGTGTGGCTGCACTGTATGCAGTGTTGGCGCGCGCGCTGATCAACAACGAACGCTTGAATGTGTTGGCACGCGGTTACGCCATTCTCGCCGTGGGCTTTGCCACCTTGGCGGTTCCGCTGGCCTTGTCGGCCAAGGCAACCGCATCGGTGTTCGCTCTGGAGGGCGCAGGACTGGTCTGGCTGGGCTTGACCCAGGACCGCCGACTGGCGCGCTGGACCGGCATCGGCCTGCAGTTGGCCGCTGCGGCCGCTTTGGCGATCGGTGTGTCGGGCAGCCATCTCAGTGCGACTACCGCCATTGCCAACGCCGCCTTCATGGGCGCCTTGCTGATCGCCGTGGCCGGCTTCGCTACCGCATGGTGGTATCGGAGCGCGGGCAATCTGCAGGTGGCTACGATTGCTTACCTGTGGGCGCTGGCGTGGTGGCTGGGCAATGTGATCCTGGAAATCGGTGATTTCGTCGAGATCGACAGTCGCCTGCACGCAGTGTTGCTGCTGCTCGGTGTGACCGGTTGGCTGGCGGCGGAAGTGCAACGGCGTACACCCGCGTTGGCGCTGTCTTTGACCACGCTGGGCTGTCTGGTGATGGCCTTCCCGGTGGCGTTCCTGCAGGTGTCTGAGTACGGACAACCGTTCGCTGGCTATGGGGCGATTGCGTGGGCGGCATTTGCCGCCTTGGGCGTGCGCAGCCTGTTGTGCCTGCGCGCGGGCAGCGGGACGGTCGCCGGTTTGGCGCAGCTGGCGTGGTGGCTGCTGTGGCCGACCGTGCTGTCGCTGCTGGCGTGGCATATCGGCGATCGCTTCAACTTGGCCGAAGGCTGGGTAGGCATGTTGCTGGCGCTGCCGTGGCTGCTGCTGGCGGTGCTGTCGATGTATCGCTGGGCGTGGCTGTCGCAGCCGCTCGGGGAGGCGTTTGGTCGCTATCGCCCAGCCTTGCAGATGGCAGTATTCGCGGTGTTGGGCTTGTGGTGGTTGACCTCCTTGGCCAGTTCCGGCTCGGCTGCACCGCTGCCATGGATTGTCGTGTTCAATCCGCTGGAACTTGCGGAGATCGCCGTGCTTGCGTTGCTGGCAATGCGCCTGCGCCAGAACGCTGGCGCAGCGGTGTTGCCGATGCAGTTGGTGGGCACGGCAGTAGCTGCATTGGTACTGGTCACGATAATGACGTTGCGCGCCGTGCATCACTGGGGTGATGTGCCGTGGAATGACAGCCTGCTGGGCACCAAATTGGCGCAGACCAGCCTGACCGTGGTGTGGAGTCTGCTGGGTGTGATCGGCTGGATCAGCGGTTCGCGTCGTGGCCAATGGGGACTGTGGTTGGCCGGTGCCATCCTGATGAGCGTGGTGCTGGCAAAGCTGCTGCTGGTAGACCGCGGCAATCTTGGCGATCTGCTCGGTATCGGTGCCTTCATCGCCTACGGATTGCTGTGCACCTTGGTGGGCTGGCTGGCGCCAGCACCGCCACGACGGCTGGGTGCTGCTACAAACAACGAGGAAACAACCGCATGATCAAGCGCCTGCTGGTACTGGCCTTGCTGCCTTTCAGTGCAATGGCCGCTGACGACTTCGCCCGGCAATGGCCGCTGCGGTTGTCGCAGCCTGATGCTGGCGCCTACCGGGTGCCGCTGGATGCAACGGTGTATTCGGCGGTGCATTGGCGTGACCTGCGCGATGTGCGGGTGATCGATGCTGACGGCAAGCCGGTGGCCAGCGCGGTGTATGCCGCTGCAACGCCGCTGGGCGGCGCGCTGCGTATCGCGCCGCTGCAATGGTTTGCACTACCTGCAGCCAGCGCGGGCGGCGATGAGGACCTGAGCATCGTGGTGGAACGCGATACCGCTGGCAAAGTGGTATCCATCCGCAATTCGGTGGGCGCGGCAACCGCGGCCGGCAGCGCTGATCCGGTATGGCTGATCGATCTCGGTGACGAGGCAGGCAAGCTGCACAAACTGCTGGTTGATTGGAGTGATACGGCGGCAACCCTGGATCTGGGCTATCGCCTCGAAGGCAGCGACGACCTGCGCGGTTGGCAGGTGCTGGATCCGCAGGTGCGGTTGGTGCAGCTGCGCAACCAGGGCAACGAGCTGCGCAGCAACAGCATCAAGGTCGAATCAGGTCTGCGCTATCTGCGTCTGGTACCTCTGCAGCGTAGCGGCGCGCCGCAGTTGCAGGGTCTGCGCGGCGAGTTCGCCGATGCGGTCGAGGCTGGCGATTGGCAGTGGCAGGAACTGCAGGCGGCTGCTGGTGGCAACGGCAAGGACGGCTATCTGTACCGCTTGCAGGGGCGATTCCCGGTGCAGCGATTGGATGTGCTGATGCCGCCGAACAGCGCGGTGAGCTGGACAGTCTCCAGTCGCGATGAAGACCGCACACGGGCCGCCGACGGTGAACCGGTCTGGCAGACGCTGACCAGTGGGTGGAATGCGTGGAATCTCAGCCAAGCCGGCAAGCAGCAGCGTTCACCGCCGCTGGAAACGTCGGGCATCGTTGATGACAGGCAGTGGCGTCTGCAGGCAGAGCCCGGCGCGGTACCTGCTGCTGCGCCAACCTTGCGTTTGGGCTATCGCCCCGGCAGCGTGGTGTTTCTTGCGCAGGGCCGCGCGCCTTACCTGTTGGTTGCAGGCAGTGCGGATGAGGGCAAGGCGCAGGCAGCGCTGGATCCGATGTTGGCGGCATTGCGTGCTCATAACGGCGCGCAATGGCAGCCGGTCGCAGCGACGTTGGGCGCGGGCGCGCAGCGTGCCGGCGATGCGGCCTATCAGCAGGTCGACGCGCCGCGCGATTGGAAGAACATCGTGTTGTGGGTGGTATTGGTGCTGGGCGCGCTGGCGGTAGCGGGTTTTGCGTTCAGCCTGATTCGCAGCAGCCGCGCAGAAGAAAAACAGACCTGATGTAGTGCCGAGCCATGCTCGGCAGGAGCTTTCCCAATGCACCGGCCGGCTTGTCTCCCTCCCTTTCGCAAAGCGAAGGGGAGGGACGGGGAGGGGTTGGCTTCTTCTCTATTGGATTGTCTGCTTCGCGGCTGACGTCGCTCCTACGACCGAATTTGGTCGGTAGTGCCCCTGCCGAGCATGGCTCGGCACTACAGCTGCTGCTGGCAATGAAAGGATCGGTTGGCTTATGCGTTTGAAGTCATTTGCTGTTGCAGCTCTGCTTGGCTTTTCAACTTTGGCCGCTGCCAAGCAGCCCTTGCCTGATGCCCATGCCGAGCAGGTATTCAATTTGTGGCTTGCTGCATACAACAGCGGTGAGCGCGAAGCGCTGCAGACGTTTTTGACCGACTACAAGGTGGGGCAGGAGGCGCAGCGCTTTCTGGATATCCGCCAATCACTGGGTACGTTCAAATTGCTGGGAGTCAAATCCAGCACGGCGGGCAATGCGCAGCTGATCTTGCTGTCCGAAATGACCGATCGCGGGGTGCTGGCGACACTGGATCTGGATCCTGCGGATCGGTTTGATGTTACCAAGCTGCAGCTGGAAGGGATGGATCTGCCAGATGAATTCAAGCCACAGCGGATGTCGCGGACAGCGGTGCTGGCGGCAGGCAAGGCACGGTTGGATTCCGCGCGTGCTGCCGATACCTTGTCCGGTGCATTGGTGGTGGCGAAGAGCGGCAAAGTTTTGTTGTCCTGGCGCGGCGGCGCAGCTGATCGCGAGCGCGCTGTTGGCGTTGATGAAACCACCCGGTTCCGGCTGGCCTCATTGAACAAGATGTTTACTGCGGTGGCCATCCTTCAGTTGCAGGAGGCGGGCAAACTGGCGCTGGATGACGCGATCGTCACACATCTGAGGAACTACCCGAACCAGGAAGTGGCCAGGGCAATCAGCATCCGCCAGCTGCTCAATCACACCAGCGGGCTGGGTGACGTGTTCGGCGAGGAATTCGAGAAGCGTTCGCAATCCTTGCGGACGTTGAATGATTACTGGAACCTTGCCAGTGCCGCGCCGCCGAGCTCAACTCCGGGTGGTGAGGATGGTTATTCGAACTACGGCTACATCCTGCTCGGCTCTATCATCGAGTCGGTGAGCGGGCAGTCGTATTACGACTACGTGGAGCAACATATTTATCGACCCGCTGGTATGGCCGCAACCGGCTCGGAGCCTGAGTCAACCTTTGTTCCCAGACGCGCAACTGCCTATGCCAAGGTTGACGGCGAGTGGGTGCAGGAAACCAAAACGCTGCCATGGCGCGGCACATCAGCTGGTGGTGGCTACAGCACGATTGGCGACATGCTGAAGTTTTCCGAAGCACTGCGCGCTGGTCGGCTGATATCACCCGAATCATTGGCGTTGGCCACATCACCGCAGAACAACAAAGCCTGGTATGGCTATGGCTTCATGGTCAGCGGGCAGGGCGCCGAGCGGCAGTACGGGCACGAGGGTGGCGCGCCAGGCGCCAATGCATCACTGGTGGTGCTGCCTGAGCTGGGCTATGTGGTGATCGGTTTGAGCAATGTTGATCCGGGTGCGATGGAGAACGTGGTCAACTTCATCGTGCATCGCCTGCCGTTGTGATCGGTAATGCCGAGCCATGCTAGGCAGGGGTTTTTTTCGGTGCACCTGTGGGAGCGGGGGGTGGCGCGGCGGGGGGGGGGGGGCTAAAGGGAGGGGGGGGGGTTCTGGGGGTTGGGCAGGGCGCGGGGTGGTTTGGCGCGTAGGGGGGGGGGGG
>NZ_JBRREI010000028.1:0-60633 GCF_056760195.1 Stenotrophomonas sp. STEN020 | reverse complement strand
TTACCGGTAAGGCCCCTGCCGAGCATGGCTCGGCACTACAGGTGACGCTTTAAACCCTGTAGGCCACGGCCTTCATCGCCTTGGACGCCAGGGCCATTGCCGACGGGATCGGGAACGGCAGCTTGCGCGCGCCGGCATGTTCGGCGTGCTCGGCGTGACGTGCTTCATCGAGCTTCATCACCTTGAGGATCTCGCGGCTGCGCTGGTCGGTCGGCGGCAGGGTCTGCAGGTGCTCGTCCAGATGGGCCTCCACCTGGCGCTCGGTTTCGACCACAAAGCCCAGGTTCCAGCCGTCACCGCGCAGGCCGGCCAGGGTACCGATGGTGTAGCTCCCTGCGTACCAGAGTGGGTTGAACAGGCTGGGGCGGCTGTCCAGTTCGCGCAGGCGATCGGCGCACCAGCTCAGGTGGTCGGTCTCTTCCTGCGCCGCTTCCAGTAGATGTGCACGCGTGGCCGGGTCGCGGGCGACCGCTGCCTGACCGAAATACAGCCCCTGCGCGCAGACCTCGCCGACGTGGTTGATGCGCATCAGTCCGGCTGCGTGGCGGGCCTCGGCTGGTTCCAGCACCACCTCGGGGGTGTCGCCGGCCGGATTGGGGCGGGCGGCCGGCGGATTGCCGAATACTGTATCCAATGCGCGCTGGGCTTCGGTCAGCAGGTGGTCCAGTGGCGTGTGTACGCGGGCGGTGATCATGGCGGGGCGGTGCAGTGGGGTATGCCCGATTCTCGCCGTTGGCCCGCAGCCTGCCAAGGCCGGGGCGAGGTGCCCGTTCAGGGGCTGAGTTGCGCCGGGGGCGTGTGGCCAGTACAATCCCGCATCTTCTGTTTCACCTTCACAACGCGTGGCAAAGTTCCGGTGGTTCATCTCGCCGTAACCAGCCCGACCTACCTGAGTTCTTTATGAGCACTTTCACTGCAAAGAACGAGACCGTCCAGCGCGACTGGTACCTCGTTGACGCCGCCGGCAAGACGCTGGGCCGTCTCTCCACCGAGCTGGCTCGCCGCCTGCGTGGCAAGCACAAGCCGGTTTACACCCCGCACGTTGACACCGGTGATTACCTGGTCGTCATCAATGCCGACAAGATCACTGTTACCGGCAAGAAGCTGAAGGACAAGAAGTACCATCGCTTCACCGGTTACATCGGTAACCTGAAGACCGAGTCCCTGGAGCAGGCGCTTGAGCGTCACCCGGAGCGCGTCATCGAGACCGCTGTGAAGGGCATGCTGCCGAAGGGCCCGCTGGGTCGTCAGATGTACCGCAAGCTCAAGGTCTATGCAGGCACTGAGCATCCGCACGCAGCACAGCAGCCGCAGGTTCTGGATATCTAATCATGGCTATCACTCAAAACTACGGCACTGGCCGCCGCAAGTCCTCCACCGCTCGCGTGTTCCTGCGCAAGGGCACTGGCAACATCACCGTCAATGGCCGTCCGCTGGACGAGTTCTTTGGCCGTGAGACTGCACGCATGATCGTGCGTCAGCCGCTGGAACTGACCCAGAACACCGAAAGCTTTGACATTCTTGTCACTGCTGCCGGCGGCGGCACCACCGGCCAGGCCGGTGCGATCCGTCTGGGCATCGCCCGTGCGCTGGTCGAGTACGACGAAACCCTGAAGTCCGAGCTGCGCAAGGCTGGCTTCATGACCCGTGACGCCCGTGAAGTCGAGCGTAAGAAGGTTGGCCTGCACAAGGCACGTCGCGCTACCCAGTTCTCCAAGCGTTAATCGCTTCGGGGTGGGGTTCTCTGGAATCCCACTGGGAAAGCAAAAGCCCGGCTTCGGCCGGGCTTTTGCCGTTTCTGGGGTTGGGAATGGGGTTGGGGGTTGGTGATTCGGAATTGGTGATTCGCCAAAGCCAAAGCCAGAGCCAGAGCCAGAGCACCCCTCCCCAGCCCTCCCCTGCGCTACGCACAAGGGAGGGGGTAAGTGTGGCACTTCCCGCGCCGGATATGCATCGAGCGCGGCCATCCGCTCCCTCCCTTGCGCACAGCGCAGGGGAGGGCTGGGAAGGGGTGCTTTGGCTCTTAAGCTTTTGCTTCTGCCAATCCTCAGGCTTCAGCCACAAAAAAAGACCAGATCTTTCGATCTGGTCTTTTAAGTATTTGGCAGCCCCGGAAGGATTCGAACCTCCGAATGTCTGAGTCAGAGTCAGATGCCTTACCGCTTGGCGACGGGGCTATGGTGCGTGAAGATTATCGCACACCCGGCCTGCTGGTTGCTCTGGGTGTGATGGTCTTGAATAGAAAAAGGCCTGATCTTTCGATCAGGCCTTTTATGTTTGGCAGCCCCGGAAGGATTCGAACCTCCGAATGTCTGAGTCAGAGTCAGATGCCTTACCGCTTGGCGACGGGGCTGTAGTGCAGGTCTAACCTGCGTCCCATGGTGGCTATAGGTGGACTCGAACCACCGACCCCAGCATTATGAGTGCTGTGCTCTAACCGGCTGAGCTACATAGCCTTGGGAGCCGGTAATTCTGGTGGTGTCGCGAGGTTTTGTCAACAGGTATTTCCGTGCTTGTGGCATGACAGCAGCCATGGCAGAGTCCTCGGCAGTAGAAATTTTAGGAGTCCGCATCGTGATCGATCCGGACGGCTATCGACCGAACGTCGGCATAGTGCTGATGCGGGAAGACGGGCAGGTTTTCTGGGCACGACGCGTGCGCCGGGATGGCTGGCAGTTCCCGCAGGGCGGCATGAATACCGATGAAACCCCGGTCGAGGCCATGTATCGCGAATTGCAGGAAGAAACCGGCCTGCTGCCTGAACACGTTGAAGTCCTAGGGGCGACCCCCGGTTGGCTTCGCTACCGGCTGCCTCCGCGGGCCATCCGCCACACCGAGAAGCAGGTCTGCATCGGTCAGAAGCAGGTCTGGTTTCTGCTGCGCCTGACCGGCGACGAGGCGCATGTGCGGCTGGATGAAACCGATACGCCGGAGTTCGACCACTGGCGTTGGGTCGATTTCTGGTATCCGGTGGAGCACGTGGTCATCTTCAAGCGTGGCGTTTACGCGCGCGCGCTGCGCCATCTGGCGCCCTTGGCGCGGGGTATCGCAGGCCAGGGTGTGCAGGCGATGCCTGCGGCCGCACAGGAGGCCTGGATGCCGGGTAGCAGTGCTGGCCATGAGCGGCCGCGCAAGCGCCCGCGGCGGCCCGGGGTTTGGCGCGGGAAGAAGATTAATAATGATTAACGCCCGAAATTGACAACCATTCGCATTTGCGATTGAATGCTGACACGGCCGATACGTGCCGGGTTCAGGGGCGTCAAGCCGTGTACGTTTGCATCTGCAATGGAGTTACCGATCACCAGATCCGTGAAGCCGCGCTTGCCGGCTGCGACACGGTGTCTGAGCTGACCATGCGCACCGGCTGCGGCTCCAATTGTGGTTCCTGCCTGGACATGGCGGCTGGCCTGCTGGAGCAGGCGCGCGCTACCCGCGAGCTGCCCTTGCCGCTGCTGCGGGCGGCCTGAACAGGCCTTGCCGCCACCGCCAACGGCGGTGGCTAATGATCACGATTCGCGTTCCTTCATTGTCTGCCGGCAACCGGTAAAGTGCGCTCGTTCCTCTAGTCGGAGTCAGCGCCATGAAAGGCGACGCCAAGGTCATCGAATTTCTCAACAAGGTCCTCTACAACGAGTTGACCGCCATCAACCAGTACTTCCTGCACGCCAAGATGCTGAAGAACTGGGGCTTGAACGAGCTGGCCGAACACGAATACAAGGAATCGATCGACGAGATGAAGCACGCCGACGTGCTTTCCGATCGCATTCTGTTCCTCGAAGGTCTGCCCAATTTCCAAGCGTTGGGCAAGCTGCGTATCGGCGAGAACCCCACCGAAATCCTCAAGTGCGACCTGGCGCTGGAGAACGAGGCTGCACTGGTGCTGCGCGATGCAGTTGCCTATGCAGAGTCGATCAGTGATTACGTCAGCCGCGAGCTGTTCGTGAAGATCCTCGATTCCGAGGAAGAGCACATCGATTGGCTGGAAACCCAGCTTGATCTGATCGAGCGCATTGGCGAGCCGAACTACCTGCTCACCAAGCTGGAAGACTGATCCCGCCGCAGCGGGATCACTCCTGCGCTTGCGCGCGCTGTTCGGTCTGATAGCCGGCCAGCGCCATGCGCGCGCGCGAAAACTCCGCCACGATCAGCGCCACCATCACGGTGGGCCGCTCCAGCGTGCCGCTGCGTGCGCCGTGCTCAAGCCGGCGCGCGGCTTCAGACAAGGCCAGCACGCCAACATTGGCGCTTGAAGATTTCAGGCTGTGCGCCAGCTCGCCCAGACGTTTCAGGTCGGGCATCACCGCTGCTTCCTGCAGATGCCGCACCAGTTGCGGGGTCTCGTCCAGGAACACGTCGATGATGGCGTTGATCTCGTCACCGGCAATCTCGAACAGTTCATCCAGCACGCCGCGCTCCAGTATCGAGGCGGTGATGCCATCGGTATGGGCGGTGGAGGCGGCGGCCAAAGCGTTGGCGGAGAGGTTGGTGCTGGGCATGCTGGTAACCGGATCGGCAGTTGCGGTGGATGCGGGCTTGAAGGCCAGCAGGCAGTTCAGGAGTTGCGCGCGGGAGATGGGTTTGGACAGGTATTCGTCCATGCCGCTGTCCAGGCAGCGCTGGCGGTCGCCAGCCATGGCGTTGGCGGTCATGGCGATGATCGGCAGCCGGCTGCTGGCGTCGCTGCTGGCTTCGTGCTCGCGCCAACGGCCGGTGGCGGCAAAGCCGTCAAGTACCGGCATCTGGCAGTCCATCAGCACCGCGTCGTAGCGCTTGGCGTGCATCTTGTCGAGGGCGATGGCGCCGTTCTCGGCGGCTTCGGTGCTGGCGCCGAGGACCTTCAGCAATTTCTGCGCAACCATCAGGTTGACCGAGTTGTCCTCGACCAACAACACCAGCATGCCAGCCAGGTCAGCGCCTGCGTTGGCGTTGCTGGTGACTGCGGCTGGCGCTGTCACCGGCTTGCTTTGCGCGCTTGCCGGGAAGCCTGCCGGTGCAATTGTTGCCGCTGTCGTAGTGGACGTAGCCGCAACAGGCGTTGTCGCAGCTGCAAAGGCGTTGCTTGGCAAGAGTGAGGGAGGTGGGCTGGCAGCAAGCTGCAGCGGTTCGGCCAAGGCATTGCGCAGCTGCGTATCGGGCAATTGGCGCGGCAACAAGGTGGCACCATCGCGCAGCCCGTCGGCGATCGCGGCATCGCCGTATAGCCACAGCAGGCGTGGCCGGCTGTCATCCATGCGTTCGATGGCGCGTTGCAGGGCCGGGGCGCTGTTGCGCAGGGGCTCCAGGTCGCCGATCACGGCATGGAAGATGCCGGACACAGTGGGCATGCGCAGGCGTTCCAATGCTTCCTGCAGGTTGTTGGCAACAACCGGCTGGTAGCCCCAGTTCGGCAGTATCAACTGCAGCCGCTGGCGCAGCCGTTGCTCAGGGGTGACCAGCAGTACCTGACGCACTTTGCGCAGGTGGTCGGGCTGGTGCAGGTCGCCGATGACTTTCAACAGCGGAATTTCGAACCAGAACGTGGAGCCACGCAGGGGCTCGGAGTGCACACCGATGCTGCCGTGCATCAGGTCGACGATGCGCTTGCAGATGGCCAGCCCCAGCCCGGTCCCGCCGTACAGTCGGGTCGTGGACGCATCGGCCTGGGTGAAGGCGTTGAACAGCCGCTGTTGCTGGCTTGTATCCACGCCGATGCCGGTGTCACGTACTTCAAAGCGCAGGCGATGCTGCGCGGCGGTTTCGCCCAGGCGCTTTACGTGGATGCTGATTTCGCCCAGTTCGGTGAACTTGATCGCATTGACCAGCAGGTTGCCCAGTATCTGCCGCAGGCGCACCGGGTCGCCGCGTACCGACAGGCGCACCGCAGGGTCGATGTGCAGCGACAGGCGCAGACCTTTGTGCTCGGCCGCGCGTTGCATCAGCCGCAACATGCCGTCCAGGGTTTCGCGCAGGTTGAAGGTGGTGATTTCCAGCTCGAGGCGGTTCGCTTCCAGCTTGGAGTAATCGAGGATGTCGTCGACGATGCGGAACAGCTGCCGTGAACTGTCGGTGGCGGTATCGAGCATGTTGCGCTGGTCCAGGCTCAGCGGGCCTTGTGCCACCAGTTCCAACATCGGCAGGATGCCGTTCAAGGGTGTGCGGATTTCATGGCTCATCGTGGCCAGGAATTCACCCTTGGCCAGGGTGGCGGCTTCGGCGGCCTGTTTGGCTTGCAGCAGTGCCTCCTGCAGTGTGCTGTGGTCCTGTGCGGCAGCACGTAGGCGGGTGTTTTCCAGCGCTCGTTCTTCGAGCTGCAATTGCTGGGCATGCGCCTGCCGCAGTTGCCGGCTGGCGCTGACGGCTGCCAGCAGCGCGGCGACCGCTGCGACGCCAGCACTGGCAGTGGCGGCGATTGCAGGGACAGCGGGAATGAAACTGATCGCGCACACGGCAGCGGCGCAGCCCGCTGCCAGCAGTGCCCAAGCGCGCGCAGCGCCCGACGTGGCCGCGCTCACAGCACCGCGTTCTGGAAGTCGAAGTTGAGCTCGCTGCCAGCGCGTTGCACCACGTTGCCCTGGATGAAGTCGATGCCGCCCATCCACATCGCGGCAGCGGCCTGCGGATCTTCGATCTGCTGGCCGATGATCTGCAGGTTGGCGCGGTGGGCAAGGTCGATGGTGCCGCGCAGTTCGTCACGCAGCTTCTGGTTGGTATGGCTTTCGGCGTAGCGTGCGGCCATGCGCACGAAGCTCAGCGGCAGCTGGCTCAGCAGGGCATTGGCTTCGGCGCCGGGCTCGAACTGGCTCAGGCAGAACTGCACACCGGCCGGCATCAGCTGCGCGCAGAACTGCTGCAGGCTTACCGCATGCACCAGTGCGTCGGAAAGGCGCACATCGATGACCAGCCCGTTGCCGGCTACCTGTCGTTCCTGCAGCGCATTGAGCAGCCATTCGGCATAGGCGCTGCGTGACAGCGAGCGCAGCGACTGCGAGACGAACAGGCGCATTGGCGGTTGCGCGAACTGATACAGATGCAGCAGGCCCAGCGCGTGTTCGACTACCTGCTGGTCAAGGTCGGCGATGCGCCCAGCGGCTTCGGCTGCGGGAATCACCTGGCCAGCAGACAGCAAGGTGCCGTTGCTCTGGCGCAGGCGCAGCAGCAGCTGGTACTGCGCGGTGTCGCCGCCGGCGACCGCGACGATAGGCTGGTAAGCCAGTTCGATCTGGCCATCGAGCAGGGCCAGGTGTTCGTTGTTGATGGCGACGTCGTTGCTTTCGTAGGCCGCAATGCCGGTGCTGCTCAGGCGCGCCTGCAGGGCGGTGCGTTCCACCGCTTCCAGCGCGGCGTCGGCATCGTTCAGGTCCTGCGACAGGTTGGCGTGGCCGACCACGCAGCGCAGGAACACGGATTCATCTTCGCGTGGCGCAAAGGGCTGCGCGGACAGACCATCACGGACCTGCTGCGCCAACGCCGGCACTGCCGCTTCTTCGATGCCGCGGGTAAGCAGCAGGAAACTGTTGTCATTGAGGCGGGCCAGCTGGTGCGGGCGCAGGTTCTCGGCCAGGCGCTGCCCGGCCTGCACCATCAAGCGCTCGTAGCTGGCATAGCCATAGCGCTCGCGCAGACCCAGCGCGCTGGCGATCTCGATGAACATCAGGCCGGCCGGTTGCCGCTCGGTGATGGCGGTCTGCAGTTGCTGCATCACGTTGTGACGGGTCGGCAGGCCGGTCTCGGGGTTGTTCATCAGCGGGCCGGCGTCGGCCTTGCCCGGCGCCTGCATGCGGTTGCGGCGGATACGGTTGGCGACGGCGGCGACCAGGTGGCGCGGCCGGATCGGTTTGACCAGCACGTCGTCGGCGCCGCAGTCGAGCACTTCGAACTGGCGGTCGGGGTCGGCTTCGCCGGTCAGGAACACGATCGGCAGCAGTTGCTGGTGTGGTTGCTGGCGGATCATCGCGGTCAGGCGCATGCCGTCGAGCCCGGGCATGTGCAGATCCATCAGGATCAGGTCCGGGCGGTGTTCACTGATGGCCTGTTGCACGCCTTCCACTTCCATCTGCACGAAGGCCTGCATGCCGGCGCCATGCAGCACGCTTTGCGCGAACAGTGCCTGCGAGCGGTTGTCCTCCACGATCAGCACGCGGTAGGGCGTGTCATCGCCGACATCGCTGGCCATGGCTGCCGCAGCTGCGTCGGCGCCGGGTTTGAGCTGTGCCTGCACGGCTTCGGTGGGCGGCGCATTGCGCACGCTCCAGCGCTGCCAGTAATCGGCTGGTGGTGTTTCCGCGCGTAGCGGGCGGTTAGCGGCGGTAAGAGTGTCGTTGCTGGCCATCGATGGGGATTATGTGGTCACGGGGCGGGTGGCAGCGAATGGTCACCGGGCTTGGGCAGTGCTGAAGCTGGTGTGTCGGTGCTGGCGAACATACGTTTGAGCCCGCGCCATAGCATGCGCCACACCAGCCATACCGTCAGCGCGCCAATGATGCTGGCGCTGAGTACGAAGATCAGTGCCAGCCACGGGTGCGCCAATGCCAGCGCCAAGGTGCCGATCACCACGCTGTCTTCGGCGAACGAGGCTACCCAGTTGCTGGCCGGTTCCGGTGAAGTATTGAGCAGGGCACGGGTGCCGGCCTTCAGGCCATGGCTGGTCAGCGCGATGCCGGCACCCGCGGCCAATACGCCGGTACTCAGTTCGCCATTGGGTGACAGCGTGGCAGCGGCGAGGAAGGCGCCGGCCGGGACCCGCGCCAGGGTTTGCAGCAGATCCCAGATCGAATCCACGCCCGGGATCTTGTCGGCAAAGAACTCGGCCACGGCCAAGGCGCCGGAAGTGCCCAGCACCCACCAGGATTCGGTGGCCTGCAATGCCGGCGGCAGGTCTACCCAGCCCATCAGTCCGGCCATACCGACGCCGAACACGGTCAGATAGACACGGATGCCGGCCAGCCAGGCCAGCAGGATGCCGATGACGAATACGTGGGCTTCGGTCATGGGAGGTGGTTCGGCCGGATACTGTGAGCAGGATCGCAACTATCGAGCATGCCTGCGGTGAATGCCAGCCGCCAGCGCGCAAGCGCGTGTGCATTGCTGTCGTTTACACTGGCCCGTCGTTCCAGATCGAGCACGGGTGTCGCCCTTCCGGGAGCACTGGAGCCTGCCATGACCAACCGACCTTCTTCACGTTTCCAGATCACCCCGCGTGGTGGCGCGACCCCGCGCCCAGGCTGGGTGCCGATTGCTGTTCTTGCGGCAGCATGGCTGCTGTCGCTGCTGCTGGTTGGCTGGCTGGTAGCGCGCTATGCCTCGCCTGATGCCGGTGGCATGCGCGAGAAGCTGCGCCAGAGCGAGGCCTTGGTAAGCCAGCAGCGCAGTCAGCTGGAAGAGCTGCGCCAGCGCCAGGCCACGCTGGAGGCATCGGACAAGATCAGCCGCGCTGCCAACAGCGAAGTGCAGGCCTCGCTTGCCGAGCGCGATGAAGAGATTGCCGGCCTGCGCGCCGACGTCGCCTTCTATGAACGCCTGGTCGGTTCCACCAGCCAGCGCAAAGGACTGAACACCCACTCGGTGGAGTTCACCCCGGAAGCCGCAGGCACCTGGCACTACAGCGTGGTGTTGACCCAGAATCTCAATCGCGGCGCGATCAGCCAGGGCCAGATGCGGTTCTCGGTTGAGGGTGTGAAGGATGGAAAGCTGACAACCGTGAGCTGGGATGACCTACATCAGCGCAAAGGCGCGCCGGGGCAGGATTATTCCTTCCGTTATTTTCAACAGCTGGACGGTAGCGTGATGCTGCCCCGAGATTTCACACCGCAACGTGTGCGAGTCTCCCTGTCCGGATCCGGGGGGGGCTCCAACCAGACATTCGATTGGAAACTCGCTGGCAACGGCAGAGGGGAATAAACATGTTCAAAAGCAAGTCCAAGCACGATACCGACCTGGCCGTAGACGCCCTGATCGGCTCCCAGGTGGAAATCCGCGGCGACGTGGTATTCAGCGGCAGCCTGTATGTGGAAGGCCGCATCATCGGCAAGGTAATTGCCGAGGAAGGCGCCAAGGCGATGCTGACCCTGGCTGAACAAGGCCGCATTGAAGGCGAAGTCCGCGCCGCCGTGGTGGTGCTCAGCGGCAGCATGGAAGGCGACGTCCATGCCAGTGAGCGCATCGAATTGACCCCCAGCGCTCGTGTCACCGGCAACGTGCATTACACGGTGGTGGAAATGAGCGCCGGTGCCCAGCTCAACGGCCGCCTGCTGCACACCGCGGCGATGGCCGCACTGCCGGCGCCGGAAGCCAAAACCGCCGAGAAGTCCAAGAAAGCTGAAGCCACTGCGGCTTGAAACAGGGGCTTACCGCCCCCATCCTGAGCGCCATGAGCACCTTAGTTTCCCTGCCCGGCGTACAGCCGGCGCCTGATTACCAGTCCTTGGACCGTCCGCTGAATTTCACTCCGGCGGCTGCCTCCAAGGTGCGTGAGCTGATCCAGGACGAGGGCAACGCTGCGCTCGCCCTGCGTGTCTACATCCAGGGTGGCGGCTGTTCCGGCTTCCAGTACGGTTTCGAGTTCGATGAAAACCGTGCCGAAGACGATCTGGCGGTGGTCACCGAAGGCGTGACCCTGCTGGTCGATCCGCTGAGCCTGCAGTACCTGATGGGTGCCGAGGTGGATTACAGCGAAAGCCTGACCGGTGCCCAGTTCGTGATCCGCAACCCCAACGCCCGCACCACCTGCGGCTGCGGTAGCAGCTTCTCGGTCTAAGCCGTTCCGGCCGTACTGCGGCTGGTTGCGCTTGTGCGGCTTTGTCGTCAGGCTCTTGCGGATGCTGAATTCTGAATCCCGCTTTGTCGGGCACGCCTTTGTTGGCGCGCCCTTGGACCGTGCCGATGCGCTGCGTGCTGATGCCGATGCATTGGCCGCTTTATGGCCGACGGCGCAGGTATTGGTACTGGACGTTGATGGCACCGCGTTTGCCGATGATGACCGGCAGCCGGCGTTGTTCAGTGGCACCGATCTGGGCGGTGGCCCGGGCACGGCGATCTTCCTTGGACTGCGTGAAGGCCGCGCTTGGTTTGTCGCCGAAGCGGCAACGCTGAGCGTGCAGGCACCGCAGCGCATGGACCTGCGCCAGGCCGCAGTGACCTGGCCGGCCGAGGTGGCCGACGTGTTCTGTTATGCGCGCGGGATGTCGTACTGGCATTCGCGCAATCGTTTCTGCGGCGTCTGTGGCTCGCCGGTGCGCTTTGGTCGCTTCGGTTTCATTGGCCATTGCGACCAATGCCGCACCGAGCACTACCCACGCGTGGACCCGGCGGTGATCGTCGCGGTCGAAAACAATGGCCGCCTGTTGCTGGGCCGGCAAAGCAGCTGGGTCGCGCGCCGCTATTCGGTGCTGGCCGGGTTTGTCGAGCCCGGTGAAACCTTCGAACAGACCGTGGCCCGGGAAGTATTCGAGGAAGCGCGGGTGCGGGTGATCCAGGCGCAGTACCAGGGCACCCAACCGTGGCCGTTCCCGGGCGCCTTGATGGTGGGCTTTCGCGCGACTGCGCATGACGACCTGCCGACCGTGGATGGTGAGCTGGAAGACGCGCGCTGGTTCAGCGTCGAGGAGGTCGGCGCGGCGTTGCAGCGTGAGAACAACGACGACGGACAGGGCATCCTGCTGCCGCCGCGGCTGTCGATCGCGCGCACCCTGATCGAGCAGTGGTACCAGAGTCAGCACCGTGAGGACTGATCGCCGCATCGGTTGCCAGCCGTTGCAACGTTGGCAGGGCCTACAATCACAGGCCGGAGGGATCGCATGTTCACAACCTTGGTAGCGGTAATCGCCGCGCTGGTGCTCGGCCACCTGGCCCCCACGCTGCTGGCCACGTTGCGGGATTGGCGCTGGTTCGGGCGTTGCCTGGGCTGGTTGCGTGCGCAGCTGGGCGAATCGGCCGCGCACTACAGTGTGTTGCTGCTGATCGCGCCCTGCGTATTGTTGATCGGCTTGCTGCAATGGGCCCTGGCTGAGCGTCTGTTCGGTCTGCCGGCGCTGTTGTTCGGCATTGCGGTACTGGCGCTGTGCTGGGGCCCGCGCGACCTGGATCGAGATGTCGAGGCGGTGATCGATGCCGAAGACGAGGCCGCTGCTGCGTTGGCGGCATCCAGGCTGCAGGCCGCTGGCGGCAGCATGCGCGAAGACGCGCCGGGGCTGGTCGAGGCGACCGCGATCAATGCACTGCGGCGCTGGTTTGCACCGCTGTTCTGGTTCCTGTTGCTGGGGCCATTGGGCGCGGTGTTGTACAGGCTGCTGGCGCAATCCTCGCAGGGTCTGCAATCAACAACCCTGTCCAGCGAAGAGCGGCATGCCGGTGATGTGTTGCTGGCCGTGCTGGAGTGGCCGGTAGCGCAGCTGATGACGCTGTCGATGGCCTTGGTCGGCAATTTCGACACGGTGTTTTCGGCCTGGCGTCGCGCTGCTGGCAATCGCTGGGCGCTGCAGCTTGGTTTTCTGGCCGAGGCCGCACGCGCCAGCGTTGGCGCCGAGCTGGTCGAGGAGGCTGAAGAAGCGCGGCTGGCCGGGCAGGTCCCGGCAGACGAACGCTATCCGGAACTGCGCGATGCGATGAGTCTGGTCTGGCGCATGCTGCTGCTGTGGATGGCGTTGCTGGCCTTGCTGGTTATTGCTGGTTGGGTGGGCTGAGCCAAGCGGCAGCTTGGATGCGACCGTAGCCCGGGTAAGCGCAGCGCACCCGGGGCACTTGACCGACAGCCTGATTTACCACTGGATACCTGCTTCCCGGGTGCGCCGTGCTCGCCCAGGCTACGCGTTTGCCGCGTCCGGCTTTCAGCCCGGCGCCAGCAGATTGAATGGATACCAAGGCAGGTTGCGGGCGATCCAGAAACCGATGAACAACACCCCCCAGAACCACGCCGAGCTCATCAACCTGGCCATTGGTAGCAGGAATGCGGGCTTCCAGCCTGCAAGCCACGCCACGGTAAAGGGCGTTGCCACCAGCAGCAGCATGGCCAGCACGTTCATGTGGACGGCTGTGGCCAAGTCGCCATGCACCAGTGCATGCAGCATCCGGGTCAGGCCACAGCCTGCACAGTAGTGGCCAGTCACCAGCAGGAACATGCAGGGTGGGAAGGGGTTGCCCGGAAGGTTGGGGTCAAATGTGCGCAACGCCCAGACGCCGGTCCCGGCCACAAGCGTGGCCGGGAGCGAGGCGATCAGCAACCAGCGCCGTGCAGCTATCACCCGGCCGCTTCGATCTGCTGGCGCAATTCGTTGACCTTGTCCATGTAGCCGTCGGTGCCAAGCCAGATCAGCGAGGCCACGGCGATCAGCACGCCCAGGATCAGGAAGCCGGTGGTTACCCAGGTCCAGATCTTGGCGTTGCGGGAAGCGGCCTGGGCACCAGCGATATCACCCACGGCGAGTCTGGAGTTGACCTTGGAGGCGAACACGATGCCGACAATACCGGTGACGATGCCTGGGAAGTTCCAGCACGCCAGACAGCAGACCAGGAAGTTCAGTACGGTGACTGTGATCGACCAGACCAGATAGTTCGGGGTGTTTGTGCTCTGCGGCGCAACGTCATTCATTGGTAAGTCCTTTTGGAGGGAGAAGAGGAAGCTAACGTGACTTGCAGGCATTCGCCGCAGTCAGCGGCGAGATGATCATTGTGGCGATCCAGCATAGGGGCCACGTGATGAAACCGATGAAGACAAAGCACAGCAGGAAGTTGATGAAGGCAATTGCCCAGTAGCCGAACATGATGATCAGCCCGGTGGCGACGTTGCCTGCGTACAGGTGACCAATGCCGAAAACCTGGAAAAACCCCGGCAGCACCTCCAGCAACGCTGCTATCCCGCCGGATTTCTGCGGATGATAGTAGTGGTGCACCTGCTGCGGCGCCGTTGGTGGCGCAGGTGGCACGGCTGGCAGTGATGGCGTGGCGTTGTCCATTGTCCCCTTGCTCCTTGGCTGTGCTGCGGTCCCCGGCAGGCACATAGGGGGCTAGCCTAGCCACTTGTCCTATTTCTGGAAAGTGGGTTTCCCTACTTAGGCTTCATCACCACGCAGCTTGCGGACCAGAATTTCGAGCTGCGAGGCATCGGTCTGGGCGCCATCCACCGGAGGCCCGGCCACAACCTCGATGTGTGCGCGGAAGCGACGCGGCACTCGCATCTGCCCCAGTCGGCTATCACGGCGGCTCCACATGCTGGACCACATGCCCTTCAGCGCCATCGGCACCACCGGCACCGGGCGCCGGGCCAGGATCTTCTCCACGCCCGATTTGAAGGCGGCAATCTCGCCGTCCTTGGTCAAGGCGCCTTCGGGGAAGATGCAGACCAGCTCGCCTTCAGCCAGCGCCGCATCCACCTCGTCGAAGGCGCGCTGCATCAGCGCGGCGTCTTCCTTGGGGCTGGCGATCGGAATGGCCTTGGCGGTCTTGAAGATCCAGCGCATCACCGGCACGTTGAAGATCCGGTAATACATGACGAAGCGCGCCGGGCGCGGGATCACCGCCGACAGGATCAGCGCATCCATGTAGCTGACGTGGTTGCAGACGATCAGCGCGGCACCTTCATCCGGCACATTGTCTTCAACGCCCTTGACCCGAAGCCGGTACAGGGTGCGCACCATCACCCAACTGAGGAAGCGCATCAGGAACTCGGGGACGATGCTGAAGATGTAGACCGCGACCACGATATTGGCGATGGCCAGCGCCAGGAACAGCTGCGGGATGCTCCACTTGAACACGCTCTGGGTGATCAGGCCCAGCACCGCAGCCAACACGATGAAGCCGGAGTTCTGGATGTTGAGCGCGGCGAACACACGTGACATTTCCGACTTCGGCGTGCGGCTCTGGATCAGCGCGAACAGCGGCACCACGAAGAAGCCGGTGAACAGGCCGATGCCGAGCAGGTCGATGATGATGCGCCAGCTGCCGGGCTGCTGGATGAAGCCGGCAACATCCAGCCCAGCTGCGGTGACCGCGCCGGTACGGGCGAAATACAGATCCAGCAGGAACGCACTCATGCCGAAGGCGCCCAGCGGCACCAGGCCGATTTCGACGATGCGCCCGGACAGCTTTTCGCACAGCAGCGAGCCGACGCCGGTACCCAGCGAGAACAGCGCCAGCGTGAAGATATAGAGGATGTCGTTGCCGCCGAGGTTGACCACCGCGTAGGTCGGCAGCTGCGAGGTAAGCACGGTGCCGAAGAACCAGAACCAGGACACGCCGAGGATGGCGTTGCGTACCGCCTTCTGCTTCTTGGCCAGGCGCAGCACCACCAGCGATTCGCTGATAGGGTTCCAGTTGATCTTCAGTTCCGGTGCACCCGCGTCCACGCGCGGAATCATGCGCGCGGTGATGTTGCCTATCAGCGCAAGCGCAATGATCGCGACGGCGGCAACGATCGGGCCATGGGCACCGGCCAGCGCGAAGATCATGCCGCCGGCAATCATGCCGCTGAGGATGGAAATGGAAGTGCCCATTTCCACCAGACCATTACCGCCGGTCAATTCCTCAGGCTTGAGGATGGACGGCAGCACCGAGTATTTGACCGGGCCGAACAAGGTCGATTGCAGGCCGGTGCAGAACAGCGCGACCAGCAGTACCGGCATGTTCTGGGTGAGAAAGCCGACTGCCGCCAGCGACATCACCACGATTTCCATGGTGGTGGTGATGACGATGAGCTTCTGTTTTTCCAGCTTCTCGGCGATCTGCCCGGCCAACGCCGAAAACAGGAAGTAGGGCAGGATGAACAGTGCCGGTGCCAGATTGGTGTACAGCGTGCGTTCTTCGCTGCTGACGCCCAGGTAGAACAGCAGGCCGATGATTGCCTGGCGATAGATGTTGTCGTTGAACGCACCCAGCGCCTGGACGATGAAGAACGGGAGGAAGCGGCGCTGCTTGAGCAGGGCGAACTGATTGTGGCCGGACATCGTGTCTCCTCGGTGCTGCGCGGCACATTAGCAGAACCGCATGATCGTATTGGTCAAGCTGGGGGCGCCTTGCAGACGTCTCTCAAGCGTCGCTGGCGGGTAACAGGCCCAGCAGCGCACGCGCCGCCGGGGTTGGATCGGCCCGCCACACCGCGCAGGTGCGGAAGCGGAATTGCTCAGCCAGCGGCCGCACAAGCGTGCGCTGCATGCGCGCGGCCATGCTGTCCGGCACCACCGCCACCGCCAGGCCGGCAGCGACCAGTTGCTGCTGCAACTCGCTATGGGTGACCTCGTATTGCAGCTGGGCCAGGATGCCACGTTCGCGCAGGGCGTCATCCAGCATGCGCCGCACCCCGGCACCGGGCACCAGGGCGGCCAAGGGCAGGCCTTGCAGCGCCTGCAGCGGGATAGCCGCGAGACTGGCCAAGGGATGATCGATAGGCATCACCAGCGACAGACCTTCCTCATGCAACAGGCGGTGCTGTGGCGGCAGGGTGATCTGCGGGCCGACGCCGACCAGTGCCACGTCCAGGCTGCCTTGCTCCAGTTCGGCCAGCAGCACATCGCTCATCCCGGCCTTCAGGTGTACTTCGACGGCAGGGTGGGCGGCCCGGAACGCCGACAGCAGTGCTGGTACATCGACCACATTGAGTGAGGTGATCTGGCCGATGTTGATGCGGCCACGCACCGTGCCCAGGGTCAGCGCCATTTCCTCCTGCAGGCGGGCGGCCGCCTGCAGGGTCAGCCTAGCGTTGTGCAGGAACACCTCGCCAGCCGCGGTGGGCCGTACAAGCCGGTGGCTGCGCTCGAACAGGCGCGTGCCGAAGGCGTTCTCAAGCCGCGCGATCTGGTGACTCAGCGCCGACTGCACGGTGTGGCAGCGGGCGGCGGCAGCGGTGAAACCGCCTTCCTCGGCCACGGCGACGGCGAATTCGAGCTGGCGCAAAGTAAACATGCCATCACTGAAACAGATGGATGAGATGAAAACAATACATTGGCGTCATTGATGGCATCGGCCCAGACTTGCCCCTGTTCCCGCTGTGGTCTCCCCCATGAATACCCCCGCATCCCCATCCCATCGCCCCTTGAGCCAGGCACAGGTGCTGCTGCTGGCCGCAGCCACCGGCCTGATCGTGGCCGGCAACTATTACGCACAGCCCTTGCTGCAGATCCTGGCGCAGGAGTTCCAGATCAGCGCCGAGCAGGCCGGCTGGGCGGTGACGGTGGCGCAGTTGGCCTATGCCGTTGGCCTGATGCTGATCGTGCCGCTGGGCGACAGGCTGGAGCGGCGCCGGCTGATCGTTGTGCTGTTCGTGCTGGCGGCAGTGGGTTTGGCGATCAGCGCGACCGCGACGCACTTCATGCAGTTGCTGGTGGGTACGGCGCTGTCCGGGCTCAGCGCGGTGGCGGCGCAGATCATCGTGGCGCACGCGGCGGGTCTGGCCGAACCGGAGCAACGTGGCCGGGTGGTGGGCACCATCATGGCCGGCTTGCTGCTGGGCATTCTGTTGGCGCGTACCGCCTCCGGTGTGCTGACTGGATTGGGTTCCTGGCACACCATTTACTGGGTGGCCTGCGTGGCGCTGCTGCTGTTGGCGGTGGTGCTGGCGCGGCTGCTGCCCGCGCATCAGCCCAGCGCCACGCTGTCTTACCCGCGCCTGATTGGTTCGGTGCTGGTGTTGCTGCGTGATGAGCCGCTGCTGCGTCAGCGCTCGCTGTTGGGGGCGTTGTCGTTCGCGGCCTTCAGTGTGTTCTGGACGCCGCTGGCGTTCCTGTTGTCCGGCCCGGCCTATGGTTACTCGATCGCCACGATTGGCTTGTTTGGTCTGATCGGCGCGGCCGGTGCGCTGGCTGCCAGCAGCGGCGGCAAGCTGAGCGATCGTGGCCATGGCCGCGCGGTGGCCGTCGGCGGATTGTTGATGATGCTGCTGTCGTGGGTGGTACTGGCATTTTCGCCGGTGTCGCTGGCGGCTTTGGTGGTAGGCGTGTTGTTGCTGGATATCGCCGTGCAGGCGGTGCATATCAACAACCAGAGCGTGATCTATCAGCTGGATGAAAGTGCCCGCAGCCGCATCACCTCGGCGTATATGACCTGCTATTTCATCGGCGGTGCCAGCGGCTCGGTATTGAGCACGGTGGCCTGGGCGCGCTATGGCTGGACGGGTGTCTGCGTGCTGGGTGGCATGGTTTCCGCGATCGGCCTGCTGGTGTACTTCATGCCGGTACGTCGTGCTGCTGTAGGAGCGGCGTAAGCCGCGAAGCTGGTGATGGTTCCGCTCGCGGGTTGCGCTGCAAGGCTTGCCCTTGCTGAAGGTAAAACCAAGGGCAAGATCAACAGCACCCCTCCCCAGCCCTCCGCGCAAGGGAGGGGGTAGAAGCAACGGCCACTACGCCGGCAACATCGCCTCTTCCGCAGCTGCCCTAAGCTTCGGCAACAGCCGCAGCATCAAGGCCAGCTGGGTGCGCACCAGCCGCGACTTCTCATCGATCTCGTCCGGCATCTGCTCCAGCGCATCTGCCAGCGCGATCTCATCTTCCTGCGGTTCCGCTGGCTGACGCTTGCCCAAGGCTAGGGCCAACGCAGCCAGTGACTGCTGCAGTTGTCGATGCCCTTCAGCAACCAGCGCATCTTCATTGACCGCTTCAGCCCGCGCGCGATGCGCGCCCAAGGCCGACAGATAGCCAAGCAAGGTGTTGGACAGGGCGAGAAAACGGAAGCCCGCATCCAGGTTGCCACGCGCATAGCCAGGCTCGCGCAGCATGTTCGCCAAGGCCACCGACAGTGCGACGTCGGCGTTGTGCATGTCGCGGCGGGCGATGCGGTAGGGCAGGTCGTCGCGCATGCCGCTGCGGTACTGGCCCAGCACTTCATCCAGGTAGGCGGTACTGGTGGCGATCACCTGCGCCATCACCTTGTGCAGGCGCCGGCCTTCCCAGTCGGGCAGGATCAGCAGCGAGGCGATGGCAGCGATGACGCAGCCGATCAAAGTGTCGAGGAAGCGTGGCCAGATCAGCACGAAGCCGTTGCCGATCAGGTTGAAGCACAGCAGCGCCATCACCGTGATCGCAGCGGTCGCCAGCAGATATCTATCAGTGCGGGTGATGAAGAACAGCAAGGCAGCGGTCAAGGCCAACAGCAGCTGCAGGCCGGTGCCTGGGAACAACTGCATCAGCGCCCAGGTCACGCCCAGGCCGAGCAGGGTGCCGGCGATACGCTGCACCAGCCGCAGGCGGGTGGCGCCGAAGTTGGGCCGGCAGACGAAGACGATGGTCAGCAGAATCCAGTAGCCGTTCTCCGGGTGCACCAGCTTCAGCAGCGCGTAACCGGCGATCAGCGCCAGCGCGATGCGCACGCCATGGCGGAACAGCAGCGAGCCAGGCGTCAATGCCTGGCGCAGGCGCGTGCCCATCTCACGCAAGGTGTGCGGTGAGGAATCGCGCAGGCGGGTATCGATGCCTTCCAGCGGCGTATCCGCCAGTGCAGCTTCGGACAACTGTCGTTCGATGCTGGTCAGGTTGGCGGCAAGGAGTTGTAGCGAGCCAAGCAGGCGCGTCCATTGCGGGTTGCGCTGCTCGCGCAGGTACTGCAAAGAAGATTGCAGGTCCTGGCCGGCGACGCGGGTACGTTCGCCATAGTCGAACGGCTGGCGCAGGCGGATGGCCTCACCCAGCGTCTGGCAGGCCTTGCCCTGCAGCGACAGCAGGCGCCGGCAGCGGAACAGCACGTCGCTGTGGAAGAAGGCATCGGCCAGCGCTTCATACGGGTAGTGCGAGGAGCTGGCGCGTTCGTGGAAATCCTGCGCCATGTAATACAGGCGGAAGTACAGGCCTGACTGCACGCCGGGCCGGCCGGAGCGGCCGAAGCGGCTGAGAATGGCGGTCTTGGCGATGTTCAGTGCCTGCACCACGCGCACGTTCTGTTCGGCCAGGGCCAGTCGGCGTGCCTCCAGGTTGCCTTGCCGCACCGGCTCGAACAGGTCGGCCTTGAGCTGCAGGTAGTGGCCGAGTTCGAAGAACAGCCGCGCCAGCCGCTCGCGCACCGGGCGGTTGGCGAACATCGCTGTCCACAGGATCGACAGCAGGCCGTACCAGGCGGCGCCGACCAACAGCGGGATCACCTCGCGCAGCGCCTGTTGCTGGCTGACGTTGTGGTGCTGGTCCATCGCGATCATCGCGTAAATGGCCAGCGTCACCGTGGCCTGGCCGATGGAGGCATAACGCTCGCCCAGCGCCCCGAGCAGGGTCAGGCCGAAGGCGGTCAACGCCAAAGCGCTGATGAAGGGGACGGGGTAGGGGAAGAGTGCGATGACCGCCGCCGCAGCAGCGGCAAAGCACAGCAACGACAACACCACCGATTTTGTGCGGCCCCACCAGTTGTCGTCGGTCTCGGCGATGGCGCTGGCGATGATGCCCAGGAACAGACCAGGAATGGCTTCTAGGTGGCCGTCGTACCAGCCATAGGCGATGGCGGCGGTGAGCGCGATGAACACGCGCAGCCCGTAGCTGGCTTTTTCGTGGGCCCAGAGTTGGCCGAGGTGACGGTCGAGGCGGCGCATGCCGGAAGCGGAAGCTCGCGGAGTCAATGGACTGTCAGCTTGCGGTGCCATCGCGATGCAGGCAAGCGCGATACGTCTTGAAGCGGCTTGATCACGTTGCAGCTACGTTGGCGGCGCGCATGAAATCAAGGAAGACACGCAGCTTGGGCGCCAGTTGTTCGCGCGAGGGGTAGTAAAGATGGAAGCCGGCATAGGGCGGCTGCCAGGCATCAAGCAGGCTGCGCAGGCGGCCAGCGTCGATGTCGGCGCGGGCGATGGGCTCGAAGACCTGCAACAGGCCCAGGCCATCACGCGCGGCCTGCAGGGCGAGCGTGCTGTCGTTGAGCAGCAGCGGTCCGCTTACATCGAGGCTGAAGTCACGGCCATCGCGGCTGAACTCCCACGGCATTACCCGGCCGCTGCTGCTGCGGTGGCGGATGCAGGCGTGGCCGAGCAGGGCTTCGGGCGTCTGCGGTGTGCCATGGCGATCCAGATAGCTTGGCGCGGCGACCACGGTCCAGCGCAGCTGCGGCCCCAACGGCACCGCGATCATGCCGTCAGCCAGTGATTCGCCCAGGCGAATGCCGGCATCGAACCCTTCGCCGACCACATCGACCATCGCTGCCTGCATCGCCAGTTCCACTTCCACCTGCGGGTAGGCGGCATGGAAGGCGGGCAGATGCGGCAGCAGCAGGTACTCGATGGCGAAGCGCGGCGCGGTGATGCGCAGCTGACCGGTGGCGACATCGCGGTTGGCTTCCATCGCATGCAGTGCCTCGCCGATACGGGCCAGCGCCGGCGCGGTGTCGAGCAGCAGGCGTTGGCCGGCTTCGGTCAGACCGACCCGGCGCGTGGTCCGCTGCAGCAGACGGGTGCCGAGACGGCGTTCCAGATTGCGGATGGTCTGCGACAAGGCTGACGGTGATACCGCCAGTTCGATCGCAGCCTGGCGGAAGCTGGCATGCCTGGCCACGCAGGCGAAGGCCGCCAAGGCCGGCAACAGGGCTGGATCTACTGTGAAGTCAGGCTTCATGGTCAGTGCGGAGTATCCGCCTTTATCGACATAGTGGCGAGGGCCTACAGTTGCCTCCGTCCTTTCCCCCGTTGGAGTCGCCGATGAAAACCCGAGTTCTGGGCCGCAATGGTCCTGTCGTTTCCGCGCTTGGCCTGGGCTGCATGGGCATGAGCGCGTTCTATGGCGGCCGTGGTGATGACGCCGCCTCGATTGCGGTGATCCACCGCGCGCTGGAGCGTGGCGTGACGCTGTTGGATACCGCCGATATGTACGGCCCGCATACCAACGAGGTGCTGGTGGGCAAGGCGATTGCCGATCGTCGTGGGCAAGTGTTCCTGGCCACCAAGTTCGGTGTGCGGCTGGATGCCAATGATCCGCAGGCGCGTGGTGTCGACGGCCGGCCGGAGTATGTGCAGGCTGCCTGCGAGGCCAGCTTGCAGCGCTTGGGCGTTGATCATCTCGACCTGTACTACCAACACCGGGTTGATCCGTTGGTGCCGATCGAGGACACCGTGGGTGCGATGGCGCGACTGGTCGAGCAGGGCAAGGTGCGTTATCTGGGCCTGTCCGAGGCCGCGCCAGAGACGATCCGCCGCGCGCATGCAGTGCACCCGATAACCGCGCTGCAGACCGAGTATTCGCTGTGGTCACGCGAGCCGGAGCAGAACGATGTACTGGCGACGGTGCGTGAGCTGGGTATTGGGTTCGTGCCGTACTCGCCGTTGGGGCGTGGCTTTTTGACTGGCGCGATCCGCAGCCCTGCCGATTTCGAGGACGGTGATTACCGGCGCAATTCGCCGCGCTTCCAGGGCGAGAACTTCGATCGGAACCTGGCCTTGGTGGAGCAGGTCAATGCGATTGCCGCCGACAAGGGTGTGACGCCGGGGCAATTGGCCTTGGCCTGGGTGCTGGCGCAGGGCGATGACCTGGTGCCGATTCCCGGGACCAAGCGCTTGCCGTATCTGGAAGAGAATCTGGGTGCGCTGGATGTGTTGCTGAGTGCTGAGGACCTGGCGCGGATTGACGCGGTATTCCCGGTGGATGCGGCGGCGGGTTTGCGTTATCCGGCGGCGAGCATTGGCAGCGTGCATCGGTAGCGCTGAGCTCTGCTTCACATGTAGAGCCGAGCCATGCTCGGTTGCGGCCTGCAAATGTAGAGCCGAGCCATGCTCGGCTGAAGCTTTCCCGACAAGGCCCCTGCCGAGCATGGCTCGGCACTACGTCGGCTCCCTCCCTTGCACGAAGTGCAGGGGAGGGCTGGGGAGGGGAGCTTCTGCGGCATTGCCGGTGAAGCCCCTGCCGAGCATGGCTCGGCACTACATTTCTGCTCCCTCCCTTGCGCCGTAGGCGTAGGGGAGGGTTGGGGAGGGGTAGCTTCTGCGGCATTGCCGGTGAAGCCCCTGCCGAGCATGGCTCGGCACTACGTTTCGGCTCCCTCCCTTGCACGAAGTGCAGGGGAGGGTTGGGGAGGGGTAGCTTTTGCGGCAATACCGATAAAGCCCCTTGCCGAGCATGGCTCGGCACTACCGTTTCGTGCGCTTTGCTTACTGCTGCTCGCGCGCAATCGCGCGCCAGCCAATGTCGTTGCGGTGGAACTCATTGGCCCAGTGGATCTTTGCAACACCTGCATACGCATGCTTCTGCGCATCGCCAACGCTGTCACCCAATGCAGCAACACACAGCACACGGCCGCCGGCGCTGACCACATTGCCGTCAGCATCCAGTGCGGTACCCGCATGGAATACCTTGGCACTGGCCGGCACATCAGCCAATCCGCTGATCACATCTCCGACGATCGGCGTTTCCGGGTAAGGCTTGGCAGCAAGCACCACACCCAGCGACGGACGCGGGTCCCACTGCGCTTCCACACCAGCCAGCGCGCCATCAATGGCCGCTTCAACCAGATCCACCAGGTCCGACTGCAGGCGCAGCATCACCGGTTGGGTTTCCGGGTCGCCGAAACGCACGTTGAATTCGATCACTTTCGGCGCGCCGTCGGCATCGATCATCAAACCGGCATACAGGAAGCCGGTGAACGGCACGCCGTCGGCGATCATGCCGGCGACGGTGGGTTCAACCACTTCGCGCATCACCCGTGCATGCACTTCCGGGGTTACCACCGGTGCCGGCGAGTAAGCGCCCATGCCGCCGGTATTCGGGCCGGTATCGCCATCGCCAACGCGCTTGTGGTCCTGGCTGGTGGCCATTGGCAATGCGATGCGGCCATCGACCATCGAGATGAAGCTGGCTTCTTCGCCTTCGAGGAATTCCTCGATCACCACGCGTGCGCCAGCATCGCCGAAGGCATTGCCGCTGAGCATGTCATGTACGGCGGCTTCGGCTTCCTGCATGGTCATCGCCACGATCACACCCTTGCCGGCAGCAAGACCATCGGCCTTGATCACGATGGGCGCGCCCTTCTCATGCAGATAGGCCAGCGCCGCGTCCACTTCCGTATGCACGGCGTAGTACGCGGTAGGAATGCCGTGACGGGCGAGGAAATCCTTGGCGAAGGCCTTGCTGCCTTCCAACTGCGCGGCAGCAGCGGTCGGCCCGAAGATGCGCATGCCGGCTTCACGGAAGCGATCCACCACGCCCAGCACCAGCGGCACTTCCGGGCCGACCACGGTCAGGCCCACGGACTCGTCCTGCGCCAGCTTCAGCAGGCCTTCGATGTCGTTGACCTTGATCGCGACATTGCGGCACTTGCCTTCGGTGGCGCTGCCAGCATTGCCGGGGGCGACGATCACTTCGCTTACGCGCGGCGATTGCGCCAACTTCCAGGCAAGTGCGTGTTCGCGGCCGCCAGAGCCGATGACGAGGATTTTCATGGGGTCAGTTCCTGTGGGGCATCAATTGGGAAGGCAATGGGAGGCTTTCAGCGTGACTTCGAAGAACGTCGCACCGCCGGCATCCACGAAGCGCCGCCGCACGCCGCCGCCGGCGGCATAGACCGGCTGCAGCGCCGGTTCCCTGCACAGCTCGGTGATGGCCTCGTCCTCGTCACGGCGCAATGCCTCGAACACGTCGGGCTTGGCCTTGGCCATGGCCACGCTTGCGCCGGGAAAACGCACCACGAACACGATGTCGTCAGCATGACGATGTGCCGATTCGGTGATCAAACCATCGCGGTAGGGCTTGGGCAATTGCTTGCCGAGGGTGGCAAGCGCGGAGTGCTGGGCGTCGGTCAGCTTGCTGGTACCACAGCCGGCGAGCAGGACGGCACAAAGCCCGGCGGTGACTGCGAGAATTGCGTTGCGCATCAGTTACAAGCCTCCAGCTGCATGGTGGAAGGAATCAGGTAGCGCGATTGTGCGCTGTCGTAGTCGATGCTGTGGTTCTTGTTGGTTGCACCACCGCAGCCGCGACCTTTCTCCTGCACGCGCAGCGGCCAGTAGGCGAGCTGCGGCTGGCTGTTGTCAGGTGCTGCATCGAAGTTCAGATCCAGGCGGCCATGCGAACAGTTGCCCGACGCATTGCAGTCGATGGCGTTGCGATCATCCAGGTGGCTACGCAGCCAGCCTGCGCTGGACAACTTCTTGTCGCCGTCGAACACATACCAGGCGCGGTTGCGCATTGCCGCGCCGACCACCACCAGTTCGTCGTCGACCTGGAAGCCCCAGGCGTTTGCGCCCATCTGCAGCGTGGTGACGCTGCCCGGCTTGCCGCCGGTGCCGCTGCCCTGGCCGAGCAGTTCGGCGGCGATGCTGATGCCGTCGTCGGCGGCGCGGCGCAGGACGATGAAATCGGTGCTGCCCAGTTCAATCGGGCTGGCATCGTCGTAGCTGGTGCAGATCGCCAGCATGCGGTAGTTGCCGTTCTGCACGCTGATGCTCTGGTCGGCGCAGATATCGCGGTGCACTGCGCGCGCCTGCCCCAGATCGGCATCACTCAATTGCTGCGACCATTGCCCCTGCAGCTGCACAGCGCTGCCATAGCGCTCCTGCAGTGCCGCCATCACCCCGGCCTCGTAGCTGAGTTTCGGCTTCGCTGCCGGAGCGTCGCCCTGTGCGGGCGTGCCCTGCTGGCACGAAGCCAGCAGGGCGACGGCGAGCAGGGAAATCAAACGCGGGAAAACCCTGGTCGCCATGTGCCAGCTCTCGGTGAGGGAATCAGTGACGGAAGTGGCGCACGCCGGTGAATACCATGGCGATGCCATGTTCGTCGGCAGCGGCGATCACTTCGTTGTCACGCATCGAGCCACCCGGCTGGATCACCGCGGTGATGCCGGCTTCGGCTGCTGCATCCAAGCCATCACGGAACGGGAAGAATGCATCCGATGCCATCACCGAGCCCGGCACCACCAGGCCTGCGTCGGCGGCCTTGATGCCGGCGATACGTGCCGAGTACACACGGCTCATCTGGCCAGCGCCAACACCAATGGTGCGCTCGTCCTTGGCGTAAACAATCGCGTTGGACTTGACGTATTTGGCCACGCGCCAGGCGAACAGCAGGTCGCGCGTTTCAGCGGCAGTCGGCGCGCGCTGGGTAACGGTCTTCAATTCGTCAGCGCTCATGCCACGGTTGTCGGCGCTCTGGATCAGCAGGCCCGAACCAATGCGCTTGGTGTCGTAGTTGTTGCGCGCATCACCGGCCGGAATGCGCAGCACGCGCACGTTCGCTTTCTTGGTGGCGTAGTCCAGTGCGGCCGGTTCGTAGTCCGGTGCAATCAGTACTTCGACGAACTGGCGGTCGAGGATGGCCTTGGCGGTGGCCACATCCAACGTTCGGTTGAAGGCAAGGATTCCGCCGAATGCGCTGGTCGGGTCGGTGTTGTAGGCCATCTCGTAAGCGGCGCCAACATCGGCAGCCACGGCCACGCCGCACGGGTTGGCGTGCTTGACGATGACACAGGCCGGCACCTCGAACTGCCGCACGCATTCCCATGCGGCATCGGCGTCGGCCAGGTTGTTGTAGCTCAGTTCCTTGCCCTGCAGCTGCACGAAGGTGGCCAGGGTGCCCGGCACCGGATACAGGTCGCGGTAGAACACGCCGCTCTGGTGCGGGTTCTCGCCGTAGCGCAGGTCCATGACCTTGATGAAGGAGGAATTCATCTGCGCCGGGTATTCATTGCGCACCGGCACAGCGGCGCTGGTGTCGGTGACGGCCGACAGATAGTTGCTGATCGCCGCGTCGTACTGGGCGACGCGGTTGAACGCGGCCACCGACAGTTCAAACCGCTTGGCGGCGGACAGTTTGCCGTCGTTGCTGGCCAGCTCGGCCAGCAAGGCGTCGTACTGGTCCGGGCTGGTTGCCACGGCGACGCGGGCGAAGTTCTTGGCTGCGCTGCGCAGCATCGCCGGGCCGCCGATGTCGATGTTCTCCACCGCGTCGGCGAGCGTGCAGTCGGCCTTGGCGGTGACCGATTCGAACGGATACAGGTTCAGTACCAACAGGTCAATCGCGGCGATGCCGTGTTCTGCCATTACCGCGTCATCGGTGCCGGCGCGGCCGAGCAGGCCACCGTGCACCATCGGGTGCAGGGTCTTGACCCGGCCGTCCATCATTTCCGGGAAGCCGGTGAGATCGGACACGTCCTTGACCGGCAGGCCGGCCTCGCGGATCGCCTTGGCGGTGCCGCCGGTGGACAGCAGCTCGACGTTGCGGGCAGCCAGGGCACGGGCCAGATCGATCAGGCCGGTCTTGTCGGAAACGGACAGCAGAGCCCGGCGTACGGGCAGCAGATCAGAAGACATGGGGAGGCAGGGGGAAGCGGAAGCGGGCCCATATTGTAGCCGCGCGGTCACAGAGAAGCAGGTGCAGTGCCGAGCCATGCTCGGCAAAGGCTTTCCCAGCAATGCAATGTAGTGCCGAGCCATGCTCGGCAAGGGCCTTCCCAGCAATGTACGACGGCGGGGATTACCGGTAACGCTTCTGCCGAGCATGGCTCGGCACTACAGACAGCCCGGGGCTTACGCCAGCCCGTATTCCTTCAGCTTCTTGCGCAGGGTGGCGCGGTGTATGCCCAGCAACGCCGCGGCGCGGCTCTGGTTGCCTTCGCAATGGTTCAGCACTTCTACGAACAACGGGATTTCCATCTCGCGCAGCACGATCTCGTACACGTCGTCGGCGTCGCAGCCGTCCAGATCGCGCAGGTAGCGCCGTACGGACTGGGCAACGTGTTCGCGAAGCGGTGGCTTCGGAGCGCCACGACTGGTGTCAGGACGGGTGAGGGCAGCGTTCAAGGAGAGTTCCCGGGTTCAGCAAAGTCGGGCGCGTTGGCCCGGCATGGGGGAGGGAGTCTAGCGCGTGGGCCGTCGGCCTGCCACGCCATTGTCCCGCGTTTACTGAAATTCGAAGCTGAAGGCGACGGTGGCAGCGGCTGGTTCGCGCAGCCGGAACGACACCTGCGCGCTTTGTCCGGGCTCCAATCGCGCCAACGGATCAGCGCCTGGGCCCAGGTATTCGGCCGGCTGCAGGGTACGCCGGCCGATCACCCGGCCATCGGCATCGGACAGTGACAAGCGCAGCGCCGGCCAAGCCTGTGCCCAGCGGGCGTCATTGCGGAAGCTGGTCTGTACCTGCAGGGCGCCAGCCTGCCCAGGGACTGGACGGATGTCGCGGCTGAGCATGCTGTACGCGCTGGGTTCGTGCCACGGCGGCAGGGTGCAGCGCAGCACGCTGCAAAGGCCGCTGACCAGCGGCCGGGTGCCAGCATCGGCGGCGAGCTTGGCACGGTCGGCAAGAATGATCTGCAGGCCGAGCAGCAATGCCAATGCCAGTACCAGACCCCATTGCCAGCGCGGGGTGTCAACCGGTGCTGCTGCCTGTGCGCGGTTCTGGCGCGCGAAGCTGGGTGCGGCTGCAGCCTGCGACGCGCTGTCTTCCGTCGGCTCCGCGTCCTCGATGCCGGGGCTGTCGCTGACGGCTGCGGCTTCCGGCATGACGAGCTCGGCTTGCGCTGCCGCAGGCGGTGACGTTTCAGCGCGCTCAATTGCTGATCCTTCGACTTCAGTCCGTTCGACGTCAGCCTGTGCGGCGTCAGGCTGCACCACGTCGGCTGGATCTGCCGGTACAGGCAGATCCAGTGCGAGCGTGGCTTGCGTGTCATCGGCCGCCGACGCCGCCGGCGCGCTTTCGGGCGAGCCTGGCTTGGACGTGCTGTTGGCCGGACCTTGCAGGAAGGTCGCCAGGGAAGGCTGGGTAGGCGCGGTTTCGTCAGTCATGGCAGGGCAGGCTGAGGCACTGGCCCCATTCAAGCACGGCGCACGCCGGTGATGCGCATCCAGTCACCATCCTGGGTAGCTTCGAGCTGGTCGAACCAGGCCGCATAGCGTTCCAGCAGCTCGCTTTCCTGGCCGTGCAGGATGCCGGACAGGGCAATCTGCCCACCCGCCGCGACACGCGCGGCCAGCAACTCTGCCAGTGCGTCCAGTGCCGAGGCGAGGATGTTGGCCACCACCACCGGATAGGTGGCGACCGGTTCGTCTTCCGGCAGATAGGCGGCGATATGCACGCCGTTGCGCTCACCGTTGTCGTGGGTGGCGATCAGCGCCTGTGGGTCGTTGTCCACGCCCACGGCCGCCGCGGCGCCCAGCTTCAGCGCGGCCAGGGCGAGGATGCCGGAGCCGCAACCGAAATCGAGCACGGTGTTGCCGACCAGCTTGCCCTCGGCCGAGAGCTGGTCCAGCCAGCGCAGGCACAGCGCGGTGGTCGGATGGGTGCCCGAGCCGAAGGCCAGACCCGGGTCCAGGCGCACGATGGCGGCGTCAGCGGCCTGTGCAGCTTCCGGCAGCTCATGGTTCCACGGCACGATCCAGGTGCGCTGGCCGAACTGCATCGGCTGGAACTGGTCCAGCCAGGCGCGTTCCCAGTCTTCGTCCTGGACGGCGCGGAAGCTGGCCTGGGTCCACTCCAGGCCCGGGTCGAATGATTCCAGTGCGGCCAGTAGGGCCAATGCGTTGGTGTCGGCTGGGAACAGTGCGCTCAGGGTCAGCTCGTTCCACAGCGGGGTTTCGCCCACGCCCGGTTCCAGGATCGCGCGCTCGTTGCTGGTGTCAGCGTCGGCATCGAGCATGGTCACCGCCAAAGCGCCGACGTCATCGAGGGCGTTCTCGTAGCGGGGCTGGGTGGCTTCGGTGCAGCGCAGGGTCAGTTCGAGGAAGGGCATGGCGGCGTACGGCAACGGCGGGACAGGGCACGCATCCTAGACGAGCTGGGCACCAATTGCCCGTTCAGCTGGCTGGTTCATCCGCTGCGGCAGCCGGTATTGATAGAATTCCGTACCCGTGACTGTGTAGCAGGCTGTCTCTCTCCCATGCTCGCTTTGCTTGCCAGAAAGCCCTGGTATCTATTGGTGCTGCCTGCGGCGGTGCTGATGGTTGCCTTGGGTGTTCGCAGTGGCAACCTCCTGCATGGGGACACGGCAGAAGTTGCTGCGGCCAATGGCGGCAATCCCGCCGAACTTGGCGGGCCAAGCTTGAGTGCCGCTACTTCGATGCCTGAGCAAACCGCCGCCGTGGCGGCGGGCTTGCCGCTGGATCTGCGCGCCGCATTTGAGAACGGCAGCGATCTGTTTGCCTATGCCCGGCAACTGCAGGCCGCTGCGGATGCGGGTAATGCCGAGGCCGGCTGGATGGCCAGCCGCATTTACGATTACTGCGGCGTGTTTGCGATGGACCCCTCGGGCTACGCGCTGGACAGTGCCGCATTGCAGCGCATGGATCTGGATGCCATTTCCGCGATGCTGGCCGCACGCGGCAAGGTGCGCCAGGGCTGCGCGGGCTTTACCGCTGCCGATGGGCTGGGCCGCGCGCGTCTGCTGCAACAGCGCTTGGCCTCGGCCAAGGCCGGCAATCTGGCAGCCGAGGCAGCCCTGTTGTCGATGGGTGAACCCTTGGACGAGAGCCCCAAGTACCGGCGTGAGCTGGTGGAGCGGGTGCAGTCCTCGCAGGACCCGGAAGCCTTCCTGGCGATCTCCGGTGCGATGGGTACCGCAGCCGCTGGCGATGATGCCTACAAGGGCATGGTTGCCGGTAGCCAGTTCAGTCAGTTGGCCTGGCAGGTGGCTGCCTGCCAACTCGGTTTGGCGTGTGGACCCAACAGTGCCTTGATGGTGGCCTATTGCGCCAATGGCGGGATCTGCTCGCGCGATCCGCAGCAGGATTTTCAGTCATTCGTTTACGACGCTGCGGTACCGCGGCAGGGTGTGGAAAAGATGAACGAAATGATCAACAGCTTGCGCAAGGCGCAGCGAGGTGTGCGATGAACTACCGTCGTTTCATGCACGGGGCAAAGTTCTGGATATGGGTTGTGCTGTTTGTGGCCTATTCGGCGGGTGCGGTTGGCGTGGTGCTGATCGACACCTATGAAGACCGTTACCGAACGCTGTCCAAGGTCAAGCTGACCAGCGTCAAATCCGATGCGGATCTGCGCCGTGCTGGTGCTACCCAGGCCGCAGCGGTGTATCGCGCGCAGAGCGGCATGCCGTTCAATACCTTGCAGCCGGGCAGCAGTTTCCAGATCGTCTGGCCGGACGGTTCGGTGGAAACGGTGACGGTGGTTGATCCGTCCTCGCCGTTGGGCACGGAGCCGCTCAAGGGCAGCGCGGTAGACGCCGAGTAAGTCGGCGTTTCCATCAGGCACAAAAAAGGCGGGGATTCCCGCCTTTTTTGTGCGCGCTTGCTTCCGTAGTGCCGAGCCATGCTCGGCTGGGGCTCTGCTGGTAATGCCCATGCCGAGCATGGCTCGGCACTACCTGACCCCCATGGTTGCCCAAGCAACCACACTCCGCTCCACCGTCACGCTCTGGCACACTCGCGCTTCCACCAACACGGAAGTCGCCGCCATCGTTCGCCAGACCTGCCTTGCCCGCATCGCCAGCTTCGCGCTCATCACCCTGAGCAGCACCGCACTGGCCGCCGACACCTTCGTCGCCCGCGACCATGTCAGCGATGGCACCTTTACCACCGGCATCGAAGGCCCGGCCACTGGTCCTGACGGCGCGCTGTACGTGGTCAATCTCGGCAAGGACGGCACCATCGGCCGCGTCGATGAAACCGGCAAGGCAACGCTTTTCCTCACCCTGCCCGAAGGCAGCGTCGGCAACGGCATCCGTTTCGGCAGCGATGGCACGATGTATATCGCCGACTACCCACGCCACAACATCCTGCGCGTAGCGCCAGGCTCAACCAACGTCAGCGTGTTCGCGCACCTTCCCGATGCGCACCAGCCCAACGACATCGCCCTCGCCCCGGACGGCACGCTCTACGCCAGCGACCCTAACTGGGCCAAGGCCGACGATGGCCAGCTATGGCGCGTCGACCGCGACGGCAGCGTGCACCTGCTGGAATCCGGCATGGGCACTACCAACGGCATCGAGGTCAGTCCCGACGGCCAACGCCTCTACGTCAACGAAAGCGTGCAGCGCAATGTCTGGGTTTACGACCGTGCCGCCGACGGCAGCTTGGCCAACAAGCGCCTGCTGATCCGCTTCGATGACCACGGCATGGATGGCATGCGCTGCGACGCAGACGGCAATCTCTATATCGCCCGTTACGACGCCGGTGTGATTGCTGTGGTCTCGCCCGATGGCAAGCTGCTACGCGAGGTGCCGCTCAAAGGCCGCAAGCCCAGCAATCTCGCCTTTGGCGGCAGCGATGGCCGCCAGGTCTTCGTCACCCTGCAGGACCGGGGCGCGGTGGAAACCTTCCAGGCCGACCACCCCGGCCGTGAATACGGTTTGCAACCATCTGCCAAACCCTGAGGCCCCAGTCTCAGCTGCTGCAATCCATATCAGGCATGCTGTAGGTCATGGGAGGAACCGCAATGCACAGCATCGAACTGAAGGACCCGGCCAGCTTCGGCAATGAGTTTCTGCGACTGACCCTGATGCAGGGTTTCCAGTCGCTGACCAAGCGCGACCTGGAATTGCTGATCTTCGTGTTGATCGAACGCGATGGCGCGATAAATCGCAGCGACTCCAACGCCGCCGTTGCCCTGCAGCTGCGGGTCACTCCGGCCAAGGTCAAAGGCCTGCGTCGCGATGGCTATGCGCGTTGGCGGGCCTTGGTGCCTGAGGAAGGTGAGGCCGCCCTGCAGCGCATCGTCGGCGCGGTGCTGACCGAGGCCAACCTGCGCTCCGGGGCAAAGCACGTCAGCGAGCGCAGCCGCAAGGAAGGTTTTCTCGCGATCCGCATCGAGCACCCCGACGATGCCCAGCGCTTCGAGCAGGCCATCCTCGATGTCGGTGCGATTCCGGTCTATGAGCGCAACCGCGAAGTGGTGGCGGTGCGCTTCGACACTCTGCTCAACATCGCCGAACGCTGGAATTACCTGCAGCCCGATCCGCAGGCCACGCTGGATGCCTTGAAGAAGCTGGCCCCGGCCTCGGAGGAAGTCGCCGACCTGCTGAAGAAGGACGTCACCCAACTGCGTTGGATCGACCTGCGTCGCGCGCTCAACAGCTTGGGCGCGAAGGCGATCAGCTCTACCGCCGAAGGTGGTTTGAAGGGCTTGCTGAAACTGGTCTTCCCGTTCATCCCGGGCTGAGCGGCTCGCCCGTTCAGCTGCTGCGCACTACCATCACAACTGCCGCCACCCGCGTGGCGGGCCCTGTTTCCACCAACGATGAGTCGTGCCATGTCTGTGCTTCGTATTGCCCTGCCGTTGGCGTTCGCCATCCTGCTGCCCGTTGTTGCCAACGCCCAGACCGTGCCGCGCCCTGAGCCTGCGGTCAGCATGCCGCTGAACGATGCGCCGGTGCATGTGCGCGAGCAATCGCTGGCGACTGGCAAGGTCACCCACTCCACGCAGATTTTGATGCCCACCGACCAGGCCCAGGTCACCGTGCGATCGATCCAGCCGGACAGCGTGATCGGCAATTACCGCATCGATTTCGACGCGATGGATGTGGATGGTGATGGCTTCATCAGCCGCGCCGAAGCGCAGGCCAATCCAGCCTTGGCTGACGAGTTCAATGCATTGGATACGGCGCGTCGCGGCAAGTTGTCGCGCGAGCAGTTGGCGGGCTGGTTGCGCTGAAGCGTCACCTGTAGTGCCGAGCCATGCTCGGCAGCCGCTTCACCTGTAGTGCCGAGCCATGCTCGGCATGGGGCATTACCGAGAAAGCCCCTGCCGAGCATGGCTCGGCACTACATTCGCATTGCTGGTAAAGCCTCTGCCGAACATGGTTCGGCACCACATTACCTACAGGCCTGAGGCGCGCTTCCAGAACATCGACATCAATGGCGGCATCTTGCCCGCCAGACCCAATAGCGCGCCACGCGCCAGGGTCAGGTGCATCTCGTCGTTGGAGAACACCTTGTTGATCGCATCGAAACTGTAAGCGGCTACCGTGTTCTCGCTGCGCCGGGTACGCGCCCAGCGCTGCAAGCGGTGCGGTGAACTCCAATCCTGCCGACGCTGCTTGGCTTCGCGCACAAGATCACGCAGGCCGGCCACGTCGCGTAGGCCCAGGTTCACACCCTGCCCGGCCAGCGGATGCACCACGTGCGCCGCATCGCCCAAGGTCAGCACGCGCCCGGCGACATATGCACTAGCCAATTGACGGCGCAGCGGGAACGCCGCGCGCGTCGAGGCCAAGCGCATCTCACCCAGACGCCCGGCAAACGCGTTGGTCAGCTCGCGATTGAAGCTGTCCTCATCCAATGCCAGCACGCGCTCGGCTTCGGCATCCGGCAGGGTCCAGACGATGGAACTGCGGTTGCGCTCGAACGGCAGCACCGCCAACGGGCCGGTATCAAGGAAACGCTGCCAGGCGGTGTCTTCGTTAGGCAGCACGCTGTCCACATAGGCAACCACGCCGCGCTGACCATAGTCATGTCGGCTGACTTCCAACCCCGCCAGCGTACGCAGGGTAGATTCGGCACCATCGGCAGCAATCGCGATCGAGGCTTCAACACGACGGCCATCATCCAGGCGCAGGCGCACACCCTGCGCATCCTGCTCCATTGCTTCCACCCGTGCCGGGCAATACAACTGCACGCCGGCAGCCGGCAATGCCGCCCACAGCCGATCCACCAACAAGCCGTTCTCGACGATCCAGCCCAGCTCGCGCCGGCCGAGCGTGTCGGCGTCAAAGGTCAGATCGCCGCCGCCAGCGGCATCCCACACCCGCATGCGCCGATAGGCGCGGGCGCGGGCTTGGTCCACCTGCTTCCACACGCCCAGCGACTCCAGCAGCGCGGCATTATCGGCAGCAAACGCGAATACACGCAGGTCCGGCTTCTGTGCCGACCATGCTGGCGGCTCACGGCCTTCCACCACCGCCACCTGCAGGCCTTCGCCTGCCAGCGCCAGTGCGCAGGCCGCACCAACCACGCCACCGCCAACGATTACGGCGTCCCACTGTCCGCGGCGGCTCATCGCGCCTCACTCCTGCACAGCTCGGGCACTTGCCCGCGGAAGCCCATCGCTCCGCCAACCAGGAATGACTGCACCGCCGGGGCCTGCGCCGCAGCTACAAAACCCAGGCTGCGCAGCGGCCGGATCAACGGGGTGGCATTGCTGGTCAAACGGGCAAGCCCATCGGAGAACGCCAGCGTCTGCTCGCGATCCGGGCCACGCCGCGCCACATACGCCTGCAGCAGCTCTTCACTACCAGGGTCGCGTGCCGCATCGCCGATCAATTCGGCCAGGGTCAGCGCGTCACGCAGACCAAGGTTGAAACCCTGCGCACCCAGCGGATGGATGGTCTGCGCGGCATTGCCCAGCAACAGCGCGCGCTCGCCAACCAGCTTCTGCGCCAGCACCTGGATCAGCGGGTAGGCGCTACGCGGGCCGCTTTCCAGCAGCCGCCCGGCACGCCAACCCACGGCATCCTGCAGCCGCGCCAGCCACGCCGTGTCATCCAAGGCCATCACCGTGTCAGCCTCGTCGCGGGCGACACCATGGACTACACCGTAATGGCGGTCGCCACGCGGCAGCAATGCAGTCGGGCCGGTATCGGTGAAGCGCTCATAGGCACAGCCGTCCGGCGCCTTGGCCGCACGCAGCCGCGCCACGAACAGTGTCTGCTGGTAGTCGTGTTCGCTGACGTCGATCCCCAGCGCCTGCCGAACCGCGCTGCGGGTGCCGTCGGCGCCAATCACCAGCCGGGCCTGCAGGCGCTGCTCGCCGCTGCCATCGGCAATCAATACCTCGCGGCGACCGTCGCTGCTCTCGCCGAGGCTGACGAACTTGGCCGGGCGGTAGCGGGTCAGCTGCTGCAGCTCGCCCAGCCGCGCTTCCAGCGCCTCACCAAAATCGCGCGCCACCACCACCTGGCCGAACGCCTCGCGGCCGTAATCGGCGGCCTGCATCAGCACACGGCCGAAATCACCGGCACGGCTGACATGGATGCGACGGATCGGGCCACCGGGGTTGGCCAGCTTCTGCATCACCCCCAACGCGGTCAGCGCGTTGATCGTGGCGGCGGCGAAACTGAGGTTGCGCTGGTCGAACACCGCCGGCAGCGCGCCGCCCGGGGTCGCCTCGACCAGGCCTACATCCAGCCCCAACCGGTCCAATGCGATGGCCAGACTGGCACCAACCAGCCCACCACCGACGATCACTACGTCATGGTTCTTGCTCATGGGCCAATGATAACGGGGCTGCACCCGCCCGGTCGCCGCCCCTTGCCGCAGTGCAACCGCCTGTTCACCCCCACTGCGGCTAGAATGGCCGTCTGATTAACGGAAATCGCCACCATGACCGCCAACGCTCAACGCGCCATCATCCTGTCCCTGCTCGTGCTGCTGATGGCCGGCACCCGCCTCAACCACTTCGCGCCGATCCCGGATGCTTCGTGGGCGGTGTTCTTCATTGGCGGTTTCTATCTGCGCAACTGGACCCGCTGGGCGTTCCCGCTGCTGATGGGCCTGGCGGTGGTGATTGACTGGGTGGTGATCTCCAACCAGGGCATGAGCTTCTGGCAGCACTACTGCGTCTCGGCCGCCTACTGGATGCTGATCCCGGCCTACTTCGCGATGTGGACCGGCGGCATGCTGCTGCGTCGCTACTACCGCAGCGCCAGCCTCAAGTCGCTGGGCATGCTTGCCGCCACCGTGATCGGTTCGGTCGCGCTGTGCCACCTGATCGCCCAGGGCAGCTTCTATTGGATCAGCGCCTCGGTCGCCGAGCCGACCTTCGCTGGCTGGGCCAAGAACTACAGCGACTGGCTGCTGCCCTACATGCAGAGCGCTGCCATGTACATCGGTGCTGCCGCGCTGGTACAGGTTGTGGCTGAAGCCGTCAGCAAGCAGCCGGCCGCTGGCCGCGTTGCCCACTAAGGGCGCGCTGAGCAATGGGTAACCGCCTTTCCAAGATCTACACCCGCACCGGCGACGATGGCAGCACCGGCCTGGGTGATGGCAGCCGCACCGGCAAGGATTCGTTGCGGGTCAACGCTTACGGCACCGTCGACGAGGCCAATTCGGCCATCGGCGTGCTGTTGGCGGTGGACCTGCCCGAGGACGTGCGCACGCTACTGACCACCATCCAGCACCAGCTGTTCGACCTCGGTGGTGAGCTGTGCATCCCCGGGCACGCCGCCATCCATGGCGCCGACATCGACGCGCTGGAGCAGCACCTGGACCGCTATAACGACGACCTGCCGCCGCTGAAGGATTTCATCCTGCCAGCTGGCGGCGAAGGCGCGGCACGTTGCCACCTGGCCCGCACCATCGTCCGCCGCGCCGAGCGTGAAACCGTGGCACTGGCCCGCGTCGAAGACATCCGTGCCGAAGCGGTGCGCTATCTGAACCGCCTGTCCGACCTGCTGTTCGTGCTGTCCCGCGTACTTGCCCGGGCCGGTGGCCATGGCGAAGTACTGTGGAACCACGAACGCCGTCACGGCTGATCCCCCCCTCCCATACGACGCCGCGCCCCGCGCGGCGTCGACGGTTACAGTGCGGCCATGCTGGTATTCACCCACCCCGCCTGCCTTGAACATGACCCCGGCATCGATCACCCCGAGTCGCCGGAGCGCCTGCACGCCGTCATCTCAGCCCTGCGCGGCGAGTTCCCGGACCAGCTGGAATGGCGCAACGCGCCGCCAGCCAAGCTCGGCGAACTGGCCCGGGTGCATACCCGTGAGCTGATCGATTCGGTATTGCAGCAGCAGACCGCGCCACTGCGGCGTATCGATCTGGACACCTTCAGTTCGCCCGGTTCGGCCAGCGCGGCCCTGCATGCGGCCGGCGCCGGCGTCGCCGCGGTCGACGCGGTGATGCTGGAAGAAGGCAACAAGCACGTGTTCTGCGCGGTACGCCCGCCAGGCCACCACGCCACCGCCGATACCGCGATGGGCTTCTGCCTGTTCAACAACGTCGCCGTGGCCGCGGCCTACGCCCGCGACAAGTACGGCCTGGAGCGCATCGCCATCGTCGATTTCGACGTACACCACGGCAATGGCACCCAGGCCATCTTCGAAACCGAGCCCAAGATCGCCTACTACAGCACCCACCAGTCGGGCCTGTTCCCGTATTCGGGCAATATGCGCGAGCGCGGGGTCGGCAATATCTGCAACATCCTGCTGCCGCCGGGGAGTGGCGGTTTCCGCTTCCGCAACACCTGGGCCGACGAGATGCTGCCGCAGATCGAGGCATTCCGGCCACAGTTGCTGTTCATTTCGGCTGGTTTCGATGCCCACATGCGCGACCCACAGGCCGATCTGATGGTCGAAACCGAGGACTTCGGCTGGCTGACCGCCGAGCTGGTCAAGCTCGCCCAACGCCACGCCAGCGGCCGGGTGGTATCCATGCTGGAAGGCGGCTACGACCTGCAGGCCCTGCGCGAATGCAGCGTCGCGCACGTCCAGGAACTGCTCGCAAGCCGTTGATGGATGAACCCTGCCCGGCCCATCCGGCAGGCTTTCATTGCCCCCATGCAGACGATGCGGCAAGCTAGCGGCCGTTTTCCCCCGAATGCGAACCGCGTGCGCAAAGCTCTCCGCCTGCTACCCCTGCCCTTGGGCATTGCCATCTGCCTGCCCGCCTGGGCCGACGATAAGCCGGTGAACTGGGGCCTGTGCCCGGCTACCGACACGCTTCCCGCCTTTGACGAGGCGCCGCCGGCGGATCCCGCCGCCGCAGCGAACCGCGAGAAGTTGCCCACCGACATCGAAGGCAACGAGCTCACTGGCACCAGCGCCGTACCGCAATACCAAGGCAATGTGCTGCTCAAGCGTGGCGACCAGTTCATGGGCGCCGACAGCCTGCGCCTGGATACCGAAAGCGGCAATTACATTGCCGAGGGCAATGTCCGATATTCAGATTCGTCGATCCGGATGGTCGCCGAGCGCGCCGAAGGCAATCAGGAAACGGACTCGCACAAGATCAGCGATATCCGCTACCAACTGGTTTCCCGTCGCGGCAACGGCTCGGCCGATTCGGTCGACCTGCAGGGCTCGACCGGGCAGATGCACCACTCCAGCTATACCACCTGCGATCCCTCGCAGCCGGTCTGGAAGCTGGTGGCACCGCAGATCGATGTCGACAATGAAGAAGGCTTCGGCACTGCCCGCAATGCGGTGCTGCGCGTGGGCAAGGTGCCCGTGCTGTACATGCCCTACTTCAAGTTCCCGATCGACGACCGTCGCATGACCGGCCTGCTCTATCCGAAGATCAGCCTGTCCGGGCGCAACGGCTTTGACTACGCGCAGCCGATCTACTTCAATCTGGCGCCGAACTACGACGACACCCTGACCCCGCGCTATATGAGCAAGCGCGGGCTCCTGCTCGACAACGAGTTCCGCTATCTGTACTCCGGCGGCCGTGGCCAGCTGGATACCACCTATATGGCGAACGACACATTACGCGACCGCGATCGCGGCAGCCTGTCGTTCAGCGGCTATCACAACATCGACAAGAACTGGCAGGCCCGCGCCAACATGGCCTGGGTCAGCGACGAGCGTTACGTCGAGGACTTTTCCAACCGTCTGAACGGCATCACCGCCTCCAACATACAGAGCACTGCCGGCTTGTACGGTACAGGTCGCGCCTGGACCGCCGGCATCATGGCCGACGAGTGGCAGCTGACCGATTACACGCTGACCGAACAATCCCTGCCTTACAACCGCCAGCCGCGTCTGTTCGCCACCTGGGATGAGAGCTTCGGCCATTGGTTCGAAGCCGGCGTGTATGCCGAAGCGGTGCGCTTCACCCACGATGACATCCGCTACAAGGTGCGGGATGCAGATGGTGAATATGTCCGCACCGGTGACGTCACCCAGATGTTTGGCGGCTCGCGACTGGACATCAAGCCCTACGTCTCGATGCCCTTGGGCGGCGCAGCCTGGTACGTCACCCCGACCCTGGCCTGGCGCTATACCGCCTATGACCTGGAACGTGGCCTGGCCGACGACATCCGCGCCCAGCAGCTGCGCGCAGCCGGCATCAATCCAGCCACTGCCACCCCGGAGCAGCTGCGCGGCAACACCTCGCCCCACCGCAGCCTGCCCATTGCCAGTATCGACATGGGCCTGTTCTTCGATCGTGAGACCACGCTCAAAGGCAAGTCCTATCTGCATACGCTGGAACCGCGGTTGTTCTACCTGAACACCCCGTACCGTGACCAGTCGGACCTGCCGTTGCTCGACACCCGCGCCTTCACCTTCAGTTGGGGCCAGCTGTTCCGCGACTCGCGCTTCACCGGCGCCGACCGCCAGAACGATGCCAACCAGCTGACCACGGCACTGACCACCCGCCTGATCCGTCAGGCTGATGGCCGCGAAAAGCTTTCGGCCAGCATTGGTCAGATCAGCTATTTCGAAGACTCGCGGGTCACCGTCAACCCCGGCGACCCGGTGGTGAGCGAGAGCAAGTCCGCCTGGGTGGCCGACGTCAACTGGGCCATGACCGACCGCTGGACCCTAGGCACCACCTACCAGTGGAACCCCAAGTTCCGCAAGGAAGACCTGGCCAGCGTACGTGCGCGCTACCTGTTGCCCGAAGACGGCGTGATCAACCTGAGCTACCGCTACCGCGGCAACCCGACCACCGGTCAGGAGCAGCTCAAGCAAGCTGATTTCTCCTTCCTGTATCCGATCAACCCGCGCTGGAGCGTCGTTGGCCGCTATTACTACTCCATGGTAGACAGCAAGCCGCTGGAAATCATCGGCGGCGTACAGTGGGACAGCTGCTGCCTGGCGGTGCGTGCACTGGCCCGCCGCTACGTCAAAAACCGCGACGGTGACCTCAACAATTCGTTCCAGATCGAGTTCGTGCTCAAGGGCCTGAGCTCGGTCGGGCAGAACACGGACCGCACCTTGCGCCGTGCTATTCTCGGCTACAACCGAGACGACCTCTACCTCGTTCCGCCGAGCAACATCGAAGCGAACGACGACGACTACGATCCCAACCAGATTCCATGACCAAGACCCTTCCTGCAGTCCTCGCCACCTTGCTGGCGTTCTCCGGCGTTGCCGCCCCGGCTGTTGCGCAGCAGACGCAACCGCTGGATCGCATTGCCGCCATCGTCGACGAGGGCGTCATCCTGCAGAGCGAACTGCAGCGTGCGGTCGCCAACATCAAGGGCCAGTACGCCGGGCGTGAAGCCCAGCTGCCGCCGGAATCGGTATTGGAGCGTCAGGTGCTGGAGCGGCTGGTGCTGGTCAAGCTGCAGGTGGCCCGCGCCGAAAGCAGCGGCATTCGCGTCAGCGATGAAGAACTCAACCACGCCATCGGCAGCATTGCCCAGCAGAACGGCACCAACGTCGATGGCCTGCGTCAGCGCCTGAGCCAGGACGGTATCGGTTTCTCCGACTTCCGTAACTCGGTGCGCGAGGAAATCATCACCCAGCGCCTGCGTCAGAGCTTTGCGCAGAGCCGCATCAGCGTCAGCGAAGGCGAAGTGGATGCCGCGCTGGCCCAGCAGAACGCAGGCGGTGCCCAGTTCCACCTGGCGCACATCCTGATTGCCGTGCCGGAAGGCGCGACTGCCGAGCAGATCGCTACCGGCCAGAGCAAGGTTGACGGCGTCAAGGGCCTGCTCGACAAGGGCGAACTGGACTTCTCTGCTGCAGCCGTCCGTTATTCGGACAGCCCCAACGCGCTGGAAGGCGGCGACCTGGGCTGGCGCAGTGCCGACGAAATCCCCAGCGCGTTTGCCAACCAGATCAAGACCATGAAGGCCGGCGACGTGCTGGGCCCGATCCGTGGCCCGAGCGGCTTCCAGCTGCTCAAACTGGTGGAAACCCGTGATGCCGGCGGCGCTGGCGACAGCGGCCAGAAGGTCACCGAATACCACGCCCGCCATATCCTGGTGCGCGTTACCGACCAGGTCGACGACGCTGCAGCCAAGGCCAAGATCGAAACCCTGCGTGCACGCATCGCTGGTGGCGCCGATTTCCAGGCCGTGGCCAAGGAGTCTTCCGACGACACCAACAGCCGCGGCCAAGGCGGTGATCTGGGCTGGTTCCCGGCCGATGCCTTTGGCCCGGACTTCGGCAAGCAGGTTGAAAGCCTGACTGACAACGGCGTGGGCACTCCGTTCCGCACCGACGCCGGCTGGCATATCGTGCAGCGTGTGGCCAGCCGTCAGACCGACGTTGGCGACAACAACAAGCGCGCCCAGGTCCGTGAACAGATCGGCCGCCGCAAGCTGGACGACGAGTACAACCGTTACCTGCAGGAACTGCGTGGCGAAGCCTACGTCAGCTTCCGCAGTGGCGACCGCGCCGAGGGCACTGCCGACTCGACCAGCACCCCGGCCGAGCCGGCCAAGCCCTGATCCATGACTGCCCAGCTCGCTCTGGTTCCGGGCGAGCCCTCCGGGATCGGCCCGGAACTTTGCATACGTCTTGCCCAACAGCCGCGCAGTGACTGCCGGCTGTTGGCGTTTGCGGACCCGGATACCTTGCAGGCCGCCGCCAGCGCGCTGAACCTGCCGCTGCAGCTGCTGCCAGAACATGCCACTGCCAGCCGCCCGGGCGACCTGCGCCTGCGCGAAGTCCGCAATGCCACCCCTTCGCAGTTCGGGCACGCCGACCCACGCAATGCGCACGCGGTGATCGATGCCCTGCTCGGCGCCGGCCAGGCCTGCCTGGATGGCAGCCTTGATGGTGTAGTCACCGGCCCGGTGCACAAGGCGGTGATCAACCAGGGCGGTATCGCCTATAGCGGCACCACCGAGCTGCTGGCCAACCAGGCCGGCGTCGAAGTGGTGATGATGCTGGCCAATGACATCGTGCGCGTGGCCCTGGCCACCACCCATCTGCCGCTACGCGACGTCGCCGACGCCATCAGCGCCGACAGCCTGCGCAAGGTCATCAGCACCACCGATGCGGCCCTGCGCCGCGATTTCGGCCTGATGCAGCCGCGTATCGCCGTGCTGGGGCTCAACCCGCATGCCGGCGAAGACGGCCATCTCGGCCGTGAAGAGCTGGACCTGATCATCCCGCTGCTCGAGCAGATGCGCGGCGAAGGCCTGAACCTGATTGGCCCGCTGCCCGCCGACACCGCCTTCCTGCCAGCCAAACTGGCCGGCTTCGACACTGTGCTGGCGATGTACCACGACCAGGGCCTACCGGTGCTCAAGTACAGCGGCTTCGAGCAGGCCACCAATATCACCCTGGGCCTGCCCTACCCGCGCGTCGCGGTGGACCACGGCACCGCCCTGGACCTCGCCGGCAAGGGCGTGGCCGACCCCTCCAGCCTGTTTGCGGCAACAGCTTTATGCGCGCAGCTGGCTGCACAACGTAAAATCAGCACATGAATTCAGATCATTCCCCGCGCACGGGCTTCACCGCCCCGGCCAAGAAGCAGCTCGGCCAGCACTTCCTGGCGGACAAGTATTACGTCGAGAAGATCGTCCTGGCGGTCGACCCGAAGGGCGACGACCGTCTGGTCGAGATCGGCCCGGGCCAAGGCGCCATCACCTTCCCGCTGCTGCGCCGCCATCCCAAGCTGACCGTCATCGAGTTCGATCGTGACCTGATCGTACCGCTGACCGAAGCCGCCGCGCCGCTGGGTGAGCTGACCATCGTCCACAGCGACGTGCTGCGGGTGAACTTCACCGAACTGGCCGCAGGCTCCACGATCCGCCTGGTCGGCAACCTGCCCTACAACATCTCCTCGCCGATCCTGTTCCACGCGCTGGACCACGCCGCCGCGATCTCGGACATGACCTTCATGCTGCAGAAGGAAGTGGTCGACCGCATGGCCGCCGGCCCGGGCAGCAAGGTCTACGGCCGCCTCAGCGTGATGCTGCAGGCGTTCTGCGAGGTGCGTGCCTTGTTCGTGGTGCCGCCGGGCGCGTTCCGGCCGCCGCCGAAGGTGGATTCGGCCGTGGTCCGGCTGATTCCGCGTGATCCGGCCACGGTTGGCATCAACGACCGCAAGCGCTTCGCCGACGTGGTGCGCGCCGCCTTCGGCCAACGCCGCAAAACCCTGCGCAACGCCCTCAACGGGGTCATCGACCAGGCCCAGTTCGAAGCCGCCGGCGTACGCAGTGATGTCCGCGCCGAACAGCTGGAAGTTGCCGACTTCATCAGGCTTGCCAACCTGCCGCACGAATAAGCGCTGCAAACACGCAATCCGATCACCTGCTTTTGCTTACACTCCTCCCATGGAAGACACCCGCCACTACGCGATCGAGATCGAGGTCTCGCCTCGTTTCATCGACGACCAGTCGGCCCCTGAAGACGGCCGCTTTGCGTTCGCCTACACGATCCGCATCCACAACCGCGGCACCATGCCGGCACGGCTGATCAGCCGTCATTGGCGCATCACCGACGGCGAAGGCCGGGTCGAGATCGTCGATGGCGATGGTGTGGTCGGCGAGCAGCCACGGCTGCGCCCCGGCGAGGAGTTCCGCTACACCTCCGGAGTAATGCTCGGCACCGAGCGCGGCACCATGCAAGGCCACTACGACATGATCGCCGACGACGGCACCGAGTTCGCCGCACCGATCGCGCCGTTCGTACTCGCCATCCCAAGGACGCTGCACTGATGGCGACCTGGGCAATTGGCGACCTGCAGGGCTGCTACGACGTCACCCAGCGTTTGCTGGAAAAGATCAACTTCGACCCGGCTGCAGACAAACTGTGGTTCGCTGGCGATCTGGTCAACCGTGGCGGCCAGTCGCTGGAAACACTGCGGCTGGTGCACTCGCTGCGCGAACACAGCGTCACCGTGCTCGGCAACCACGATCTGTCCCTGCTGGCCATTGGCGCCCGCAGCGAAGAGGAGCAGCGCAAGGTCAACCCGGACCTGCAGCGCATCGTGCTGGCCGAGGACCGCGACGTGCTGCTGGATTGGCTGCGCATGCAGAAGCTGGCCCACGTCGATCGCGAGCTGGGCTGGATGATGTTCCATGCCGGCCTCGCGCCGAAGTGGACCGTGGCGCTGGCCGAAAAGCACGCCCGCGAAGTCGAGTTGCAACTGCACGGCAATGGCTACCGCAAGCTGTTCCGCAACATGTACGGCGACAAGCCGGCATGGTCGCCGGGCCTGAGCGGTTACGACCGCTCGCGCGCCATCATCAACATCTTCACCCGCATGCGTTACTGCACCCCAAGTGGGCGCATCGGCATGGAAGACAAGGGCACCCCGGGCACCCAGCCGCAGGGTATGTACCCGTGGTTTGAAGTACCTGGCCGGGTCGAGCGCGAACTGAAGATGGTCTGCGGCCATTGGTCGGCGCTGGGCCTGACCATCACCCAGGGCGTGCATGCCATCGATACCGGCGCAGTCTGGGGTGGCAAGCTCACCGCACTGCAGCTGGACAGCGAAGACCTGCGCATCGTGCAGGTGCCGGGCCGCGATGTACCGGTACCAGTACCGGGCCAGCACCCACCACGCAAGCCGCGTGTGGAGGCAAAGGTGGAAGCCAAGCCTGAAGCCAAATCCGAACCTCGCAGCGAAGCGCCCCGCCCCGAGCGCAGCGGCGAACAGCGCCGTCGTCCACGCCGCCATCGTCCGCGTGGAAGAAACGGCAACGGCAACGGCAACGGCAACGGCAACAACAGTACTCCGACGTCGGACAACAACGGACCGGCGGCATGAGGCCTTGGCCATCAGCCCTGCTGCTGATGGCCATCGCAGTGCTTGCTGGCTGTCGCCCGCAGACGGACGACGCGCCAACCAACCCGACGCCGCATGCAGCAATCGAATCTGCGCCTGCAGCCGTCTCACCACCTCTGGTTGCGGCAGCACGGGCGCAGATCGGGGTTACCACCCGCTACGACCCGACCTACTTTTCCCTCGGCTATCCAGGTGGCGATCCACCCGCTGATCGCGGCGTCTGCACCGATGTGGTGATCCGCGCCCTGCGCACGCAGGGCGTAGATCTACAGCAACGCATCAACGAAGACATGCGCGGGAACTTCACCGTCTATCCGCAGCTATGGGGACTGTCGCGACCGGACCGGAACATCGACCATCGCCGCGTGCCCAACCAGATGCACTGGTTCCAGCGTGCCGGCTGGGAACTACCAATCAGCACACTCGCCGACGACTATGCCGCCGGCGACATCGTGGCGTGGAAGCTCAATGGAAATGGCCTGCTGCACGTGGGCATCGTCTCGGATAGACGACTGGACGATGGCACGCCGCTGGTGCTGCACAACATCGCCAACGGCACGCAGGAGCAGGATCTGTTGTTCCGACACACGATCATTGGGCATTACCGGATGCCGAACTGAAGCAGGTCTCGCCCTGCACACAGCGCTGACCGTTGCCGCGTCAATCGCCCCAACAACACCTTCCAACGATTCGACCACCCGCTTTCTCGTGTAACGCGGGGACAGCCAGCTCCTGCCTCTGCGACCAGGTTCGACTTGCCTCCTTCGAACGCTTGCCAAGGGAGGATGGTAAGGGATTTCCGCCTGACTTCAGGGTGCCCTGCCTACTCCCGCGCACGGCATTCAATGACTCGCACATAGGAAACCCCTCGCCGAAGCTGCTACCTCACCTCAAGCACGGCGAAGGGCGGCTTTCCTACCTGCGTGCTCCGGGCGACGGCCTATGGCATGGGCTCAGGAAAGCACAGCTTCGGAAGCCGCGGCTCTCCAAAAGAAGGTAGCTGAAAAATGAACAACGACCCGACTAAGGAAATCAGAAAAAAGTACGCACCCGTGTTCCGCCCACTCGCAAAGAAAACCCCAATGCGCGCGGGAATCGTATTGCTAGCCTACCTGTTGTTGGTCATCGGCAGCATCGTCGCGGGAACCATTTCAATCCACGCATCGACACCGCTTGCGCACATCACCGTCGCCGCGCTGTCGGTGTTCATCGCAACCCGGCTCAGGGGCATCAACAACATTGTCCATGAGTGCAGCCACGCCTCATTCACGCATTCAAAAAAATGGAACGCCATCTATGGCTGCTTGGCATCGGCGATCCTGATGAAATCGTTCCGCACGTACCGGCTGGAACACCGTACACATCACGCCTATCTGGGCCACTACGAACAGGACCTGGACTTTCGCAACATCGAGGAATACCGCCTTGAGGAGCCGGTGACGGCCAAGACCCTCATTCGCCACGCGATCACACCCCTGCTTGGCTTGCATCTGCGCAGATACCTGCAGTTCGATCTGTCATTGAATGACGGCTTCCGCTACGCCGCCATGAAAGCCGTGATTCTCTATGCAGTAGCCTTCTATGCGTTCGATTCATTCGCAGCGGCCCTAGCCTTCGTCATCATCCCGTTCGCATGGATTCACCCCGCCCTGAATTACTGGACCGACTGCATCGACCATGGAGGACTGCTCACCAACAAAGGCGAGATATGGCGCTCAAGAAACATGAAGGTCCCACTGTTGCCCAAGCTCGTATTCTTCCCAAGGAACGACTCTTACCACTTGGTGCACCACCTTTTCCCGGGGGTACCGGTGGAGCATTTCCATCGCTGCCATGACCGATTGATGGAAGACAGCAACTACCGGGCAAATCACCTGCGCACGAGAACACCTTTCAGCGAAGCGGAAGCACCGGATGACCGCGACTTCGACCAGAGCCCCACATGAATGCACTGCTATCCGGATTTTTTCTTGGTCTAAGCCTGATCGCGGCGATTGGCGCTCAGAACGCATATGTTCTGCGGCAGGGTTTGCAGAGGAGACATGTGCTTGCGGTCAGCCTGGCATGTGCGCTGTCCGATGCCGCACTTGTCTTCCTTGGCATCGTCGGGTTCGGCACCATCATCGGCAAGGCCCCGTGGATAGCAACGGTCATGAGCTTGTCTGGGGCCGCATTCCTTGCCTTCTACGCATGCAGAAGCTTCTACTCTGCCCTGCGACACAAGGCAGCGCTCAATCCCGCGGAAACAAGCGCGCCAGATCTGAAAGCCACGCTTCTCACCTGTCTTGCCTTTACCTGGCTCAATCCGCATGTCTATCTCGACACCGTGGTCCTGCTGGGTTCCATTTCGGTCAACTACGGCGCTGAGCGCTTCCATTTTGGCGCGGGTGCTATCACGGCCTCGTTCGTATTCTTTTTCGCTCTGGGCTACGGCGCGCGCCTGCTGGCGCCAGCATTTGCTAATCCGCGCGCATGGCGCGTTCTGGATTTCCTGATCGGCCTGGTAATGAGCGCTTTGGCTGTAAAGCTGCTGCTTGGCGTTTTCGCCTAGGCGGCGTCTGCCCACCGAAGCAGGAGGCGAAAACGCAACTCTTCAAACGCGCACGTAGTGCACAAACCGGAACGTAAACGCATGCCGCTCATCGGCTGCATGCACCTGGCTCTCCACCTCGCGCCACAGCGCCGGATCCACTTCCGGGAAGTGTGTATCGGCAGCCACCTCGGTATCCACCCAGGTCAGGTGCAGGTCGGTCGCCTGATCCATTAGCAACCGATAGATTTCGCCGCCACCGATCACGCACAACTCGTCAGCGCCCTCGCCCACCGCAATCGCCCGCGCTTCATCCAACGAAGCCACCGCACGCATGCCGGCAAACGGCACCTGGCTGCTACGGGTCAACACCAGATTGGTCCGCCCCGGCAGCGCGCGACCCAGCGACTCGGCGGTCTTCCGGCCCATCAGGATGGGCTTGCCAAGGGTCAGCGCCTTGAAGTGCTTGAAGTCATCCGGCAAATGCCACGGCATCGCGTTGTCATGGCCAATGCCACGGTTGCGATCCAGCGCGGCGATCATCGACAGCTTCATCACACCGCCACCGGTGCCTTGATCGCAGGGTGCGGGTGGTAGTCATCAACGCGGATGTCGTCGAACTGGAAGCCGAACAGATCGGTCACTTCCGGATTCAACCACAGCTTGGGCAGCGCGCGCGGTTCACGCGACAGCTGCTCGAGTGCCTGTTCGTAATGGTTGGAATAGATATGCGCATCGCCCAGCGTGTGCACGAAATCACCCACGCCCAAGCCAGTCGCCTGGGCAACCATATGCGTCAGCAGCGCGTAGCTTGCGATGTTGAACGGCACGCCGAGGAAGATGTCGCCGCTGCGCTGGTACAACTGGCAGCTGAGCTTGCCGTCGACCACATAGAACTGGAACAGGTTGTGGCAGGGCATCAGCGCCATCTGCGACAACTCACCCACGTTCCAGGCGCTGACCACCAGCCGGCGCGAATCCGGGTTGCGCTTGATCTCGTCCACCAGCCATTGCATCTGGTCGATCTCGCGGCCATCGGCAGTGGCCCAGCTGCGCCACTGCTTACCGTAGACCGGGCCGAGATCGCCATTGGCATCGGCCCATTCGTCCCAGATGTTGACCTTGTTGTCCTTGAGGTAGGCGATATTGGTATCGCCCTTCAGGAACCACAGCAGCTCGTGGATGATCGAGCGCAGGTGCAGCTTCTTGGTGGTGACCAGCGGGAAGCCCTGGTTGAGGTCGAAGCGCATCTGCCAGCCGAACACGCTGCGCGTGCCGGTGCCGGTGCGGTCGGACTTCTCGGTGCCGTGCTCCATCACATGCTGCAGCAGATCCAGATATTGCTTCATGCCTTCTTCTCTTCCAATGGAAGCACCGGCTGCAACACCGGCGCGCGGCGCGACATTGCCAGCAACACCAAGCCCAGCACGATCAACGGCAGGCTCAGGATCTGGCCACGGGTCAACCAATCAAACGCTACGTACACGCCGTTGTCGGGCATGCGCACGAACTCGACCAGGAAGCGGAAGCTGCCGTACATCAGCGCGAACAGGCCGGACACGGCGTAACGCGGGCGCGGCTTCATCGAGTAGAACCACAGCACCAGGAACATCACCAGGCCTTCCAGCAGCGCTTCATACAACTGCGAGGGATGGCGTGCGTACTGGCTGAGCAGGCCAGCAGCATAGTCCTGCTGGATCTGCGCGGCCGACAACAGCTGCTCCATCGCCGGCAAGCCAGCCGGAATGTCCTTCAGCGGCGAATGCGGGAAGATCACGCCCCAGCCGGCATTGGTGAACTTGCCATACAGCTCGCCTCCGATGAAGTTGCCCAAACGGCCGAAGCCCAGGCCCAGCGGTACCAGCGGCGCGACGAAGTCGATGGTGTCGAAGAAATGCAGCTTGTGCTTGCGTGTCCACCACCAGCCGGCAATCAACACGCCGAGCAGACCACCGTGGAAACTCATGCCGCCTTCCCATACCCGCAGCAGGATCAGCGGATTGGCGAGGAAGTCGGCAGTTGCGTAGAACAGCATGTAGCCGATGCGCCCGCCCAGCACCACGCCCAGCATCGCGTAGAACAGCAGGTCGGAGAACCCGTTCATATCCACGCCTGGCAAGCGCCCGGCGAGGATGCGTGAGCGGCCCAGCCACCAAGCGGCAGCAAAGCCAAGCAGGTACATGACGCCGTACCAGTGCACATCGATCGGACCCAGCGAGAAAGCGATGGGATCTATGTCATGAAGAAAGAGCATGCGGGCACTGTCAGGCGAACCAGCCCCTATTCTCGGGGTAGCAGCCCTTGCCACTCAACCCATGGTTCAGCCAAACACCTGCGGGCGGTCAGGTAACTCGTTGCGGGTGCGCCCCGCCGGATCCGGTGGAAAGTGCGCCGACAGCAGCTGCGAGACCTCGGCCACCGCCGCCAGCACCGCTTGCTCGCGGGTATTCCCGTTCAGCTGCTCACGCAGGTGATCGCAGATCAGCTGCCATTGCGCCGTATCCACCCGCGCCCGCAGGCCACGGTCGGCGACAATCTCGATGGCATGGTCGGCCAGCAACAGATAGATCAACACGCCGTTGTTGGCCTCGGTGTCCCAGGTGCGCAACAGCGCGAAGGCGTGCTCGGCGCGGGCGCGGGGGCTGGTGTTCTTCCACAGCAGGGCAAGCGGCAGATCGGACTCGACCGCGAACATCACCTGACCGCTGTGCAGACGCTCGCCATCGGCAATGGCATGGGCGACCCGGTCCAGGCTGGCCTCCGGAAATGCGGCATGCGCGGAGGGAGCAAAGAAATGTCGTAACCAGCGCATCACCAGCTCCCCGAGGCGCCACCGCCTCCCGAACGTCCACCACCGCCGCCCCAACCGCCACCTCCGCCGAAGCCTCCACCGCCTCCGCCAAATCCACCGCCACCAAAACCGCCGCCGCCACCCCAGCCACCACCGCTGGCAAAACCACCGCTGGAGCTCTTGCCCAGCGACAACAGGAAGGCCACCAGCGCGGCGATACCGCCGCCAACCGCCGACAGCAGCAGCCAACCGGCCGCACCGGCTATCAGGCCCGAGACCACGCCACGGATCGGCCGCGGCAGCTTGGCCAGCAGCATGCGCATGAAGGTGGAGGCAAACACACCGATCATGATCGCGAAGAAGAAGATCGAATCACCGCTGCCACCGCCACCATCACGGTTGCTGCTGACCGGTGTCGGTAGTTCCTCGCCATCGATGATCTTGACCAGCACCGCACTGGCAGCGGTAACACCGCCGGCGTAATCGTTCTGGCGGAAGTGCGGCACCAGGTATTCCTGGATAACCCGGTTGGCGATCGCATCCGGGATGGCACCTTCCAGACCATAACCCGGCTCGATCCGTACCCGCCGGTCGTCCTTGGCCACCAGCAGCAACACGCCATCATCCACGCCCTTGCGGCCGATCGCCCACTGGTCGAACACGCGGGTGCTGTACTGAGCGATGTCCTCGGGCTGGGTGGTCGGCACGATCAATACCTGCAGCTGCGCACCCTTGCGCTGCTGCAGGGCAATGGCCTGCTGCTCCAGCGCCTGTTTTTGCGCCGCATCGAGGGTGCCGGTGGTATCGACCACCGGCGAATCCAGCGGCGGGATCGGCGCTAGCTGCTGGGCCAGCACCGGACCTGCCCAGCCGAGGCCGAGCAGGCACAGCAGCAAGCCGAAGCGCTGCAGCAACGCGCTCATCGCGCGCAGCTCACTGTGCCGGCGCGGGCTGCGGCGGCGTCTGCTGCGGCGCTGCCGGCTGGCTGCCGAAGCTCACGCTCGGCGGTTGCGCGATCTGCGCCTCGTTGTCGACGGTGAAATTGGGCTTGGCCGCATAGCCGAACATCTTGGCGGTGATCACCTGCGGGAACGAGCGGATATAGGTGTTGTAGTCCTGCACCAGCTGGATGTAACGGCCGCGGGCCACGGTGATGCGGTTCTCGGTACCTTCCAGCTGCGCCTGCAGGTCACGGAAATTCTGGTCCGACTTCAGCGTCGGGTAGTTCTCACTGACCACCAGCAGGCGCGACAGCGCGCTGCCAAGCTCGCCCTGGGCCTGCTGGAACTGCTTGAGCGAATCAGCATCGTCGGCATTGACCTGGATCTGCCCGACCTTGGAGCGGGCATTGGTGACCTCGGTCAGCACCTGCCGCTCCTGCTGGGCATAGCCCTGCACGGTGTTGACCAGGTTGGGGATCAGATCGGCACGGCGCTTGTACTGGTTGACCACCTCGGACCAGCCGGCCTTGACCGCCTCATCCTTCTGCTGGATGGCGTTGTAGCCACAGCCGGAAATGGAAATCACCGCGATGACAAGCAACATCAGGCGAAGGTACTGGCGCATGGGTCGGACCCTGGATGGCTGGAGTGCCGAGCATGCCACGTTGCCTGTTCAAGGTTTGCAAAGACGGGGGGGCCGGAAACGCACTCGGGCCAGGCGGTTGTGGGAGCGGCGTCAGCCGCGAAGCAGGCCATCCTTCAGATTGCAGGAGTGTCCAAAACTCCAGCTATGCCAGCTTCGCGGGGGGCGGCCCGCCGTAAAAAAAAAAAGCCCGGGCCCGCCGGGGCGGCCGGGTGGGGCGTTTTTTGGGGGGGGGGGGGGGGCGCGGGGCGCCCCCCCATACCCTCCAACTCTTACTTTTGCCCGCCGGCCACAAACCCACCTCCCCCCCCGAGGCGGGCCCCCCCCCGCTCCTACAAGAAAAAACGAAGGGCCGGCAGAGCCGGCCCTTTGGATCCTTTTGTCGGCCGGGGATGCCGGCCGATCAAACACTTACCAGTTGTCCGAACCCGGTACGTGATGAGCCTTGGCATTGCGCCGCATCAGCAGGTTCAGCCATTCCACGAGGATCGAAAAACCCATCGCCGCATAGATGTAGGGCTTGGGCACATGCACGTCCAGGCCATCCAGCACCAGTACCGCACCCACCATCAGGATGAAGGCCAGCGCCAGCAGCTTCACGGTCGGGTTGGCATCAATGAAACGACCCAGCGGGTTGGCTGCCAGCAGCATCACCGCTACCGACAACAGCACCGCACAGACCATCACCGGCACATGCGAGGCAATGCCGACGGCAGTGATCACCGAGTCCAGCGAGAACACGATGTCGATCACCGCGATCTGCGCGATCACCATGCCGAACGACGACGCCACCTTGGTCGTGGTCGGGTCTTCATCTTCGCCGCCGGTAACCAGTTCGCGGATCTCCTTCGCGCCCTTGTACAGCAGGAACAGGCCGCCCACGATCAGCACCAGATCACGGATGGAAATGCCCATGCCGGCCACGGTGAACAGGTTTGCCTCCATGTGCGCCAGGTAGGCCAGCGAGATCAGCAGCAGGATGCGGGTGATGCAGGCCACCGCGATGCCAACGCGACGCGCCAGCGGACGCTTCTCCTCGGGCAGGCGCCCGACCGCGATGGAAATGAAAACCAGGTTGTCGATACCGAGCACGATTTCCAGTGCGCTGAGCATGAACAGGGTGACCCATACGTTCGGGTCGGCTAGAAACTCAAGAGACATGCGAACAATCCTTCAATAAAACCAATGCATCAGCGCCACCCGGCAGCTGACTTGTCAAAAAACGCGCGGCAGCAGAATCAGGCCCCAGCACAACAGCACGTTCATCATCAGCACGAATACCGCCGCCGAGCCCATGTCCTTGGCGCGGCCGGCCAGCACGTGATACTCCGGGCCGTAGCGCTCGATCACCGCCTCGATGGCCGAGTTGGCCAGCTCCATGGCGATCACCAGCAGCATCGAGCCGATCATCAACACCTGCTCCACCGGCCCCTGGCCCAGCCAGAACGCCAGCGGTGCCAGCACCACGAACAGACAGACTTCCAGCCTGAACGAGGACTCGTGCATCCAGGCAGCGCAAAGCCCCTGCCAGGACCACTTGGCGGCCTTGAGGATGCGCCCGGGGCCACGCGGCATATGCCCGATCTGATCAGCCATGCGACACCTTGCCAGTTGCCGCAGCGCGGCCGAGCAAAACCTTGGAGGCTGAACAACCACTCATGGGAATGACACCGGTAGCGTGAGATTAGCCGCCAATTTTGCCACATCTGGCCCTTGCTTACCGCGGCCGCCGCCAAGCCCCACCTCAGCGATAGAGCAGGGTCACGGTGGTTCCCTGCCCCTCACGGCTGTCGATCTCTATACGCCAGCCGCAGCGCTCACACAGCCGGCGCACTATCGGCATGCCCAGCCCGACGCCCAGCTGGCGACCGCCGTCGGCCCGGAAGAAGGGGTCGAATATCCGCGCAAGCGCCTCGCTGCTCATGCCGATGCCGGTATCGCGGACCACCACCTGGCCCGGCATCACCCGCACCTCCACCTCGCCCACATCGGTGTACAGACAGGCATTGCGCAGCAGATTGGCCACTACCACGTGCATCACCCGCGGCGGCGCCATCAGCATCTGGCTACCTTCAACCACGACCCGCAGCTGTACCTGCTTGCCCTGCAACAGCTCTTCGACGTTGGCAGCCTCGTAGCGCACCACCTCGCCGACATCAAACAGCTCCGACTGCGGCTCCACATCCACCTCGCGGGCCAGCAGCAGGAAGGCATCGATCACTGCCTCCATATCGCGCCCGGCGCGCTGAATGCGCTGCAGGCTGCGCTGCAATCGTGGGGTCAGCCCGGAATCGGCCAAGGCCATGTCACTGGCCATGCGGATCACGGTCAGCGGAGTACGCAGCTCATGACTGGCATCGCGGGTGAAATTGCGCTCGCGTGCCACGTGGTCGGCAACCTTTCCGGCCATGTCATGCAGGGCCAGCGCCAATTGCCGGGTCTCGCCTTGTACCTCCGGCGGCAAGCGCTCCGGTGCCAGCTCGTTTGCATCGGGGTGGCGTGGATCCCACAGCGATACCCGTCGTGCCAGCCAGCTCACTGGCGCAACCAGCCGCGATGAGGACCGATAGGTCAGCCAGGACGCCGCATGGATGGCCAGCAGTACCAGCAGCACCCCTCCCCAGACGGCCGCGCGGTGCACAGGCGAACGCTGGAACACCAGATACAGCCGCCCCTCCGGGTGCTGATCCACCAGCACCAGTTGATCGAAAGACTCCAGCTCATGAAAGCCCAGTGCCAGTGCACGCAGCTGCACAGGCACCACCGCAGCGGGCTGCCCGGCAGGCTGCAGATAGCCACGGACACGGAGAGTATTGGGCGGCGCCATATCCGGCGCCTGCGCGCGCTGCTGCCAGTAGTACTGCGCTTCGTTCTGCAGGACCGAATTGATCAGGCCGTACTTGATCACCAGCGCCATCAGATAGCCACCAAGCAACACCGCCAGACTAGCCAGCAAGGCCTGCAGGATGAACGCCATTTTGATCTTGCGCGGTAACCCGTACGACATGCGCCCCCCCTAGAAGCCCGAGTGATTATAGGGACTGGACTGGAGCGGCATAGCCACAGAAATACCTGACATGAAAAAACCGCCGCGACTCATGTTCTGCGGCGGTTCTTCAAAACACAGGTGCCAGTACACGCCCCCTGCAGATCAGCCCATGGACTGACCGATGTCGGCAATCCGGTAACCGGCACTCTGCACGGTATGCAGCAAGGGTCGGTCAAACGGCTTGTCGATGATCTTGCGCAGGTTGTACAGATGGCTGCGCAAGGTATCCGAATCAGGCAGGCCATTGCCCCAGATCTCGCGCTCGATTTCCTGGCGGGTCACCACACGCGGTGATTCGCGCATCAGGATGGTGAGCAGGCGCAGGCCGATCGGCGACAGTTGCAGCTCGCTGCCGGCACGGGTGGCCCGCATGCTGACCGGATCCAGCACCAGATCGGCGACCTTCAGCACTTCAGCACCCACCTGACGGCGCTCGCGGCGGATCAGTGCACGCAGGCGTGCTTCCAGCTCCTGGATCGCGAACGGTTTGGTCAGGTAGTCATCAGCGCCATAACCAAGCCCGGTGAGCTTGTCGTCCAGCGTGTCGCGTGCGGTCAGCATCAGCACCGGCGTGGACTTGCGTGCTTCGTTACGCAGGCGGCGGCATACTTCGATGCCGTCCAAGCGCGGCAGCATCAGGTCCAGCACCACCACGTCGTAACTGTTCTCGGCGGCCAACCGGTAGCCATCCAGGCCATCAGCTGCGTAGTCCACCTCAAACCCCTTGCCTTCCAGGTATTCGCCAATCATCTCGGAGATGTTGCGGTTGTCTTCGACAACCAATACCAGCCCGGACGATTCCTTGGTCTGTCGCATGGAGCCTCCTTAGTCTTCAGCTTTGTGAAAGATGCCGCACTCCTGGTGGATTTCGTGTGAAGACGCCTTTACGCATCTTTGGTATCAACTGAAACTTATTCAGCACAGACAAGCGCTTGCCAGTCCGCGCCCTATGCTATCGACCCACCTTAATGAAACTGGATATGGCCGCCCCGTCCTTTACTGCCTATCTCTACCCGGTACTGCTGCTGGTTGCCAGCAACGTATTCATGACCATCGCATGGTATGGCCACCTGAAGTTCAAGACAGCCCCGTTGATGACGGTGATCCTGGTCAGCTGGGGCATCGCCTTTTTCGAGTACTGCCTGCAGGTTCCGGGCAACCGCATGGGCAGTGCGGTGTATTCGGCCCCGCAGCTCAAGGGCATGCAGGAAGTGATTACCCTGGTGGTGTTCGCGGTGTTTTCTGCCACCTACCTGGGGCAACCGCTGAAGTGGAACCACTGGGCAGCGTTCGCGCTGATCGTGGTGGCTGCGCTGCTGATGTTCAAGGAATAGGCCCAGAAGTGTGATGTGGGAGCGGCGTCAGCCGCGAAGCTGGCATCAATAGAATCACCGACATGCCGGTGACCCGATAGACCAGTGGCTTTCGCGGCTTACGCCGCTCCCACAAGATCAAAAAAAGCCGGGTACGGCCAACTTACTTGGCGGCTTCCACATACTTGGCAAACACCGCATCGATCTTGCTGGTGTCCAGCGCCGCGCCGCCCTGGATCTCTTCGGCCTGCTGGAACAGCGGCATGATCATCGCCATGCCATCGAGCTTGGTCTTCAGATGCACGCCCGGTGCCTTGCCGAGGAAGCCATCCCAGCGCTGGCGTACCTGCGCCCAGAACGGTGCGGTGGCAGCCCAGTAATCGCGTGCAGGCTTGAAGTTCACTTCGGTGGTCTTGATGTAGTCGTTGAAACCGAACTCGCGCGCGATTTCCACCTGGCTGCCGTCCGCATTGCGCTGCACCTTGGTGTTGAACTGTTCGTGGGTCCAGCCATTCGGGGTCAGCGTGTGCTGGTTCACCACCGCCAGCGCGTTGTAGTCGCTGCGCTTGGTGTATTCGCGGCGCGGCAACGGGCGCCAGCTCAGGTCGCTGGTCCAGGTCGGCACATTGTTGTTGTAGCTCCAGCGGCCGGTACCGCAGTAGCGCGGCGCATCGCTGACTTCGTAGACGCACTGCGTCCAAGCACCCTGGTTCAACGCGGCCGGAATCGCGCGCACGGCCCAGGTCTGCTCGGCAGTGAACTCGAAGCGCTGCGCTGCTTCGTAGACCCAATCCTGGCGCCAATGCTTGGTGACATGGCCGCTCTTGGTATCGACCAGCAGGTGCTGCAGCACGATGCGCTGCGGGGTGTCTTCAACCACGATCACCACTTCATCACCACCGCTGCGCATCGCCGACGCGCGTTCGTAGCCGGGCTTGAGCAGCACGGTTTCATCGAAAGCGAAGTCCACCGTGTACTCACCCTGCATCTTCAGGATGCTGTCGTGGTCACGGGCGATATCGGCAGTAGCGGCGCTGGCGGCGGTGCTGACGAAAAACAGCAGCGGCAGGCTGGCGGAAAGCAGTTTCATGGATTTTCCTTGTGCGAATGGAAGGGATGGCCATCCGTGGCCGCGATGCGCTCCTTCGCCGGCTCCTGGAGGAACCGCTAACGTTGTTGCTTACCAGGACACCGAGACGCTGGCCGAAACGGTGCGACCCGGGTTGCTGAAGCGATCAATCACGGTGCTGCTGCCAGCCAGCGTCGAGGTGATGCTGGACCAGTCGATGTAGTTGCGATCAGTAAGGTTGAACACACCGACATTGAACTTGGCACCCGGTGCGAAGTCCCAATGCGCCATCAGGTCCATCACGCCGTAACCGGCCGGACGATACGCCGTGGCCACTGCAACGCGGTCCTTGCGGCGGGCGAAGGTGCCAGCTAGTTCCACGCCCCAATCATCTCGGTCGTACATCAGGCCGAAGGTGCCGCGCAGCGGATCCACCGAATCCAGCGGAGTGTCTTCGGTACGGTTCTGCCCATGCGCCCATGCCACCGCGCTGCGGAGGCCCCAGCCCTTCAATGCATCACTGACCTGGCCGAAATCGACACCGGCCTTCAGCTCAGCACCATAGATGCGCGCATCAGCGATGTTCTGCGACTGGAACACCATCAGACCCTGCGCATTGACGCCGACATAGCGCTGCGATTCGATGAAGTCGCGGTAGTCGTTCCAGTAGCCGCTGACGCTCATGTAAGCGACCGGGCTGACATAGCGCACGCCCAGCTCCACACCATTGCTGGTTTCCGGCTTCAGGTCCGGATTGGGGATGGCGGTGTAACGAAAGGTCAGATTTGTGAAACCCAGGTTGACGTCGTTGTACGGCGGCGAACGGAAGCCATGCGCGTAACCGGCAAACACCGACCACTGGTCATCGAAACGCCACACCACGCCCAGCTTCGGCGATACGCTGGTCTTGGTCAGCGAAGCGACCGCCATGTTCGGATTGTCTTCCCTGAATATCGCATCCAGCTCGGGCTTGAGCCGGTAGTGGTCAACGCGCAGGCCAGGCACAACTGACAGACGTCCATCGGCCAGACGCATCTCGTCCTGCACATACAGGCCGAGTTCTGTGGTCTTGCTGATCGGGAAATCGCGCACCGGGAAGTTGTCCGGCGAGATGTTGGAGCTGATCGTGCCGTTGGCCAGTACCTGGTAGCCATCGCGCTTCTGGCGGATGTCGGTCTGCGCGCCATCGAAGCCCCAGGTCAGCGCGTGCTCGACCGAACCGGTCTGCAAGGCCTTGTTGAACTGCAGCTGCGCACCGTACACCAGCTGGTCGAAATGGAAGGCGCGATGACGGCGGCTGCCATTGGTACGGCCTTCGTTGGTGACCTGCTTGGTTTCGCTGTTCTGGCGATAGATCTGCCAGTTCATGCTGTCGGCAAAGGCTGCGTCCAGCGCATCCATTTCATGGGCGAAGGACAGGCGCGTGCGGTTCTGGGTGTCGTGTGCGGTCATGTCGGTGGTGGTACGCGACGCTGCCACCGGATGCTTGTTGTTGACTGAAGAAAACACGTCGGTATCGGTGCTGTCCTCGTTACCTTCAACGGTCAGGCGGAAGCGCTGGCTTTCATCCGGCGCATAGACCAGCTTGGCCAGCACGCTGCGGCCGTCGCGTTCCTGCGGATTCGGCGCGGTGCGGGTGTAGTCCATGCTGCGCACATCACCCTTGTTGCCAGTCTCCTGACCCTGGTGATGGTTGACGTTGACCATGCCGCTCCAATGTTCACCGCCCCAAGCAGCGGTTGCACCGGCCAGCAGGCCCTTCCACTCACCGTCATAGCCAAACTTCAGGCCGACATAGCTGTCCTTGCCGTCCTTCAGGTAGTCCGCCGGATCCTTGGTGACGAAGGCCACCACGCCACCGAGTGCATCTGAGCCATACAGCGAGCTGGCCGGGCCGCGCACGATTTCCACGCGCTTGAGCGTTTCCAGATCAGTGAAGTTGCGGTTGCTGTTGGCGAAGCTGCCGATGTTGAAGCTCTTCGGCATGGCGATGCCGTCGGTCTGGATCAGCACGCGGTTGGCGTCCAGGCCACGGATGCGGAAGCCACCCAAGCCGAAACGGGTCGCGCTGCGGGTGACCGACACGCCCGGCTCGTAACGCACCAGGTCGGCGATGTCGTTGGCCAACTGCTTGTCCAGCTGCTCGCGGTCGATCACATCAACCGTGGCAGCGACATCACTGAGTGCACGCTCGGTACGAGTGGCGGTGACCTGGACGCGGTCGAATTCATGGGCGACGGGCAAGGCCGCGTTTTCTGCATGCGCGGGCGACAGCACCGCCCACAGGGCAGCAGTCAAGACAGTTGGACGGATCATGGAGGCCTGGAATCGTGGAGTGAACAAAACCCCTGACAGACAGCCCGGTTGCCGGAGCAACCAGACTGCAGTCAAGGGGGGAGAGAGCTGTGCACTCAGGGGCCAAGCGCGAGCACGCTGGCTGCGGCGAATGCGGCCGTGCTGCGGCTTACTTGGTGAGGATCAGCTTGTCGTTGCTGGTATGCCGCAGGCGATAGAACTTGTCGCCATGCTGGATCACGATCTCGCGCTGACCCTTGAGCAGGGCACCGCTATCGACAACGCCGTCGACCGGCAACAACTGGACCGGGCGCTGCGGCAGGTGGAGGGTGCGGGGGCGAAGCATAACGGGCTGGGCCGACATCATCGTGATTCCGTGCTGGGGACGGAGTTGATGATAATGATTCTCAATAACGATGCAAGAACTATTTACAACAACTCCACAATCCGCAGCCAAACCCTGTCGGACAGGGCCATTCGCTCCACCTGTAGTGGGGGGGGGGGGGGCGGGGGGGGGGGGGCGGGGGCCCCGGGCCGCGGTGGAGGAGGGGGGGGGGGGGCGCGGCGCGCGGGGGGGG